>DATNGX010000465.1:0-9891 GCA_035605755.1 Candidatus Krumholzibacteriia bacterium | reverse complement strand
GTCGGACGCGGGCGCGAGGTGCGCGAATTATACCACAGGGTTAACGGACCGGACAGGACCTAGACAGTTGGCAACATCGCGCCCTACAATGCCGTTAATCCTGCGTGCCCGCCACCTCGTTCACCGCAGACCTTGAATGTGTCGAACACGGATGTCAAACTCATGCGCGTAGCCGCGCGGCCAGCCCGCGCGACGGATTCCCGTGTGCTGCTTTTCTCCGTCCTGTTGATCGTGATTGCTTCGCTGACGACGGTGCGGAGCATCACCGGGATGCTTGGCTTGGTTGCATTTGTCAGCGTGTGGTACCTCGCGGTGGCGCGCCGTTCCTCTTCACTGCTGTCCGTGATGCGGCGAATGGTCCCGTTTGCAGCCGTTATCATTGTATTGAATGCTCTGCTCGTTCCCGGCGACGCGCTATTCAGTATCGCGGGCAAACGGATCGCTTCCGTTCAGGGCGCCCACGACGGTTTATTCTTCGCTGCGCGCATGGCGGTGATGCTGACGTCTGTCGCGTTGCTGCTCGCCGCCACCGATGCGGAAAGTCTCGCCCGCGGTGTGCACGATCTTTTGCGGCGCGTATCGCCGGCCCTGGCGTCGCGCGTGGCATTCTTCATGTTTCTGTCCATCGGCTTCGTGCCGCTGTTCGCGGACGAGATACAGCGCGTGCGCGTCGCGCAGTCGTTCCGCGGCGGTGAGCTCAAGGGCAGCATGCTGCGCCGCGCGGGGGCGCTGCGCATGTGGCTGGTGCCGGTGTTGATGTCGGCGGTGCGCCGTTCCGGCGAGCTCGCTCTGGCGGTCGAGCTGCGCGACATTCGCCACCGCCTGGTCGCATCCATTCCACCGCCCCGAATGCGCGTCGTCGATCTGGTCTGGCTGTTGCTGGTGGTCGCGGCCGTCGTGCTGGCGTCGATGATTTCCTGATGCGCAACATCCGCCTCACCCTCGAGTACGAAGGCACCGACTTCCACGGCTGGCAGCGACAGCCGGACCTGCGCACGGTGCAGGGGACGCTGGAGCAGGCCGCGAGCACCGTGCTGCGCCACCCGGTCGAAACCTGGGGATGTGCGCGCACCGACGCCGGCGTTCACGCGCGCGGCTACGTGGCGAACTTTCACACCGAAAGCGACTACACCGTTGAACGCATGCGGAGCGGACTCAACGGTTGTTTGCCCGAGGACGTGGTGGTGACCGCCGTGAGCGACGTTCCGGAAGACTTCCACGCCCGCTTTTCCGCCCGGGCGCGCCGCTACACCTACCGGATCACCACCGAACCGACTGCGGTGTGGCGCCGCTTTGCGTATCATATCCATCACGAGCTCGACTGTGGCCGCATGCGCGAAGCGGCCCGCCACCTGGTGGGCGAACACGATTTCACCAGCTTCACGGCACTCGCCAACGAGGCCAACCCGGTGTGCTCGTTGCGCTCTGTCGAGATCGTGGAGGCGCCTCTGGGGGAAGCGGGGCGTATCGACATCACGGTGGAATCGAACCGCTTCCTCTTTCACATGGTGCGGGTGATCGCCGGAACGCTGATGGAGGCCGGACGGGGGCGCATCGAGCCGGAACACGTGGCGGTCATTCTGCGTAAAAAGGACCGTCGCGCCGCCGGGCCCACCGCGGCCGCTCACGGCCTGATGCTGGTGGGCGTTCAATATGATCCGTGATAAGATGCGGGAGTCCCTTCCTACTCCCGACCGAAAGGACCGACCCGGCATGAAGATCTTTCTCGATACCGCCAACCTCGACGAAATTCGCGAAGGAGCGGCGCTTGGCGTCGTCGACGGCGTGACGACGAATCCGTCGCTGATGGCGAAGGAAGACGGCGACTACAAGGAGATGCTCAAGGAGATCTGCGACATCGTGCGCGGTCCCGTGAGCGCCGAGGTCGTCGCCGACGAGTGCGAGGAGATGCTGCGCCAGGGCCGGGAGTTCGCCAAGCTCTCCGAGTACATCGTGGTCAAGATTCCGTTGATACCGGAAGGCATCAAAGCGGTGAAGAAGCTCTCATCGGAGGAGATCAAGACCAACGTGACCCTGTGTTTCTCGGCCAACCAGGGACTCCTGGCCGCCAAGGCGGGTGCGACCTACATCAGCCCCTTCGTCGGCCGTCTCGACGACGCCGGCAACGACGGCATGCAGGTGGTCGCGGACCTCGTTGAGATCTACGAACGCTACGCGCTCCCGACGCGCGTGCTGGCCGCGAGCATCCGCCATCCCATGCACGTGCTGGAAGCCGCCAAGCTCGGCGCCGACGTCGCGACCATGCCGTACAAGATACTTCAGCAACTTTTCAAACACCCGCTCACCGATCTCGGGATCGAGGCATTCAATCGAGACTGGGCGAAGGTCATGGAGCGGCGCAAAGCGAATGCACGACGATAGTATTGTGGCGCCGCGCTCCCGCGCGCGCTATTTCCCCTACGTATTCGGAACCCTGACCGGCGTGGCGGTGGCTCTCGCCGTCATCTCGCTGATCATGCTCAAGCGCGGTCAGAGTGTGGGCTTTGTGCCGACCTCGCAGCATTCCACGCAGTACGCCGCGTCGGCCGATGGCGACAACAAGCAGAACACCATCGACACCATTTCCGACGATCGTCGCAACGCGATCGTGCGCGCGACCGAACAGGTTGCGCCCGCGGTGATAAGCATCAACGCGTTCTATACGGTGCGCACACGCCCCGTGTACGACATCTGGTTCAACCGGTGGTACCCGGGCCGCACCATTCCGCAGGCCAAGCTCGGTTCGGGCGTGATCGTGGACAAGCAGGGCTACGCCTTCACCAACTATCACGTGGTGGAGGACGCGGAACGCATCCAGGTGACGACGAGCAAGGGCGAGAACTACACCGCCAAGCTGGTGGGTACGGCGCCCAGTTACGACCTCGCGCTGATCAAGCTGGAAGGCGACAAGTTCGACGCCGCGCCGCTGGGAGATTCCGACCAGCTGCTCGTGGGTGAGTGGGCCATCGCGATCGGCTCGCCCTTTGGATATCAGCTCGCCGATGTGCAGCCGACGGTCACCGTCGGTGTGATCAGCGCCATGCACCGCGACATCAAACAGGATTCGCAGAGCGAAGCCGTCTTCAACGACATGATTCAGACCGACGCGGCCATCAACCCCGGCAATTCGGGCGGACCGCTGGTGAACGCGCACGGCGAAGTGATCGGCATCAACACGCTGATCTTCACCGGTGGCGGCGGATCCGAAACCAACATCGGCCTCGGCTTCGCGATACCCATCAATCGTGCGCGCTTCGTGTTCAAGGAAATCGTCGAGCACGGTCACGTGCGCGACGTGTGGCTGGGCATGACGGCCGCCACCATTACACCCGAGCTGCAGGCCGCGCTCAAGCTGCCCACGGCGAACGGCGTCCTCGTGCAGGGCATCGACGAAGGCGGTCCCGCCGCCAAGGGCGGTCTCAAGCCCGGCGATCAGATCATCGCCATCAATGGAACCACCATCGACAGCCGCGAGCAGGCCAATCGCGTGATCTTCGGCTCGGCGGTGGGAAGCACGCTCGAGATGACCGTGAACCGCAAGGATCAGCTGATCAAGCTCAAGGTGACGCTCGCAGAACGACCCGGAGAGATATGATCGAACGTTACACGCTCCCCGACATGGGCCGCATCTGGTCCGACGAGAACAAGTTTTCCAAGTGGCTCCAGTTTGAAATCCTCGCCTGCGAGGCCATGGCCGAAGAGGGAGATGTTCCCGCCGAGGCGCTGGCACGCATCAAACAGAACGCGCGCTTCGAGGTGAAGCGCATCCTCGAGATCGAGGAGGTCGTTCACCACGACGTGATCGCGTTTCTGACCAACGTGGCCGATCACATCGGGAACGATTCGCGCTACGTCCACCTCGGCCTCACCTCGTCCGACCTGCTCGACACCACGCTCGCGGTCCAGATCAAGGAAGCGGGCGAGCTGTTGCTCACGCGCGTCGCAACACTCCTCGAGGTGATCAAGACGCGCGCGCTCGAGCACAAGCGCACCGTGATGATCGGGCGCAGCCACGGTGTGCACGCCGAGCCCATCACCTTCGGGCTGAAACTGCTCGTGTGGTACGACGAGCTCAAGCGTCGCGAAGCGATGCTGAAAGCAGCGATCGAAGCGGTCTCCCTCGGCAAGGTCTCGGGCTCGGTCGGAACCTTCGCCCATGCGAGTCCCAGGGTCGAGGAATACGTCTGCCGCAAGCTGGGCTTGAAGGCGGCGCCGATTTCAACCCAGGTCGTCCAGCGCGACGTTCATGCCGAGTTCGTGAGCGCTCTCGCGCTCTGCGCTGCATCGCTGGAGCAGTTCGCAACCGAAGTGCGCGCACTGCAAAAGACCGAGACATCGGAAGCCGAGGAACCCTTCAAGAAAGGACAGAAGGGGAGCTCGTCGATGCCTCACAAACGCAACCCCATCGTGTGCGAGCGCGTGGTGGGACTGGCGCGACTGATCCGCGGCTACGCGGTGGCGGCGATGGAGAACGTGGCGCTCTGGCACGAGCGCGACATCTCGCACTCGTCTGTCGAGCGCGTGATTCTTCCCGATGCGACCATCGCGCTCGATTACGCGCTGGTCAAGTTCACGGCCGTGGTCAAGGACCTCGTGGTGTATCCGGAGAACATGAAACGCAATCTCGAGAAGAGCAACGGCATCATTTTCTCGCAGAAGCTGCTCCTCGAATTGGCGCGCGCAGGGTTGTCGCGGGAGGAAGCCTACGCGCTCGTCCAGGAGGCTGCGATGGAGACGTGGCAAACCGGGAAGCAGTTCGAACAGACGGTGCGCGCTCGCGCTGCGATCACATCACGCGTCGATCCGGACCGCCTTTCGGCGGTCTTTTTACTTGACGATTACCTGCGCGAAGTGGACACCATCTTCGCGCGCGTCCTGAAGTAGCCGGCCGCGCCTGCCGGGAGATGCCCCCGGCGATCATTCCGAACCCGGGAGGTTGTCATGGTTGCACTCTCAGCGCTTCTCCTGCCCATTCTCATCGCCGCCGTCGCGGTGTTCTTCCTGAGCTTTCTCTTTCACATGGTGCTGCGCTATCACACCACCGACTTCGTCAAATTGTCGAACGAGGACGCCGTCATGTCGTCGCTGCGTTCATTCAAGATTCCGCCCGGTGATTACATGATGCCGTGCGGCACGGGACCCGAATCGATGAAGGATCCCGCCTTCCTGGAGAAGTTCAAGCAGGGACCGGTCGTGGTCATGACAGTCATGCCCGCGGGCAACATGTCGATGGGCAAACAGCTCGTGCAGTGGTTCATCTATTGTCTCGTCGTGAGCCTCATCGCCGGGTATATCGCGGCCGCGGCGCTGCCCGCGGGTTCGCCCTACCTGGCCGTGTTCCGCTTCGCCGGCTGCACCGCGTTTCTGTGCTACGCGATGGCGCAGTTTCAGGACTCCATCTGGTACAAGCGCAAGTGGACCACCACCATGAAAAACGTGTTCGACGGATTGATCTACGGCCTCTTCACCGGCGGCATATTCGGCGCGATGTGGCCCAAGGGCTAGGAGAAGAACGAGTTCGTGAAGTTTCTGTCCGCGCTGGGGAGGGGAATACGCAGCTTCTGGTTGATGCTCGGCATCACGCTCGCGCTCGTGATCGTGGCCGAGCTCGCGCTGCGCATCGTCTACCACTTCCGCGATGAAAAAGTAGATCTGTTCGCGTACAAGGCCAGCTCGGACTGCTTCAAGAACTCGCCCTGGGTCGCCGACTATTTTCGCGAAGACCACCAGGCCGCCATCCTCGAGTGGCACTCCTACGTGTACTGGCGCCTGCGCCCGTATCACGGCCGGTACGTCAACGTCGACAACGACAGTGTTCGCCGCACGTGGCAGTCTCCCGACAGCGCCGCCGCGGATGCCTTCAACGTGTTCATGCTGGGTGGCTCGACCACGTGGGGCAACGGCTCGCGCGATCTGCACACGGTTCCGTCCGAGCTCTCGCGCCTGCTCCACGAGCGCGGAGTCAAAGCGCGCGTCACCAACTTCGGTGAGAGCGGCTATGTGAGCATGCAGGAGCTCATCACGTTGGAGCTCCAGCTGCGCAAGGGCAACATCCCCGATCTGGTCGTGTGCTACGACGGTGTCAACGACACCTATGCGGCATGGCAGCAGAACCGCGCCGGCATTCCGCAGAACGAAGCCGCGCGCGTGCGCGAGTTCAACATGACCAACCCGAAGCGGCGCGCGGAGAGAACGCAACTCCTCGTCAAGGAGTACGCGTCGAACCTGGCGCTCCGGCGTTTCGCCAAGTCGATCGTGAACAAGCTGCCCAGGCGCGGCGCGGCGCCCCCGGCGGTTGAAACCATCCCCGACGACATCCTGGCGCAGAACGTGATCGAGACCTACCGCGGTCACATGGAGCTGGTGCGCTCGCTGGCCGATCGTTACGACTTCAATTATGTCTTTTTCTGGCAACCGAATCTGTTCGAGAAGAAGGCGTACAGCCCGAGCGAACAGGTGCAGGCTGACATCATGAAGACGGAAGGTGTATTCTTCCGCAAGACCTACGACGCCGTGCGGGCGGCCGGGGTCGAAGCGGCCAGCGACGGGCACTTCCACGATCTCAGCACGATCTTTGCGGATGAAACCGGGCCCGTGTACTTTGACTTCTGTCACATGGCCGAAGAAGGCAACCACGTCGTTGCTTCGCACATGATCGATCCTGTGCTCGAAGCATTGAATTTCCACTGATCCGGTTCGATGATTGAAACCACGAGGTGATGCAGCATGAAGACGCTTCGAACTTCCTCACTCCTGATCACAATTCTTCTTCTGGCGGTAACCGCCATCCGCTCCGGCACTCCCGTCGACCTCAAGGTCGGCGACAAGGCGCCCAAATTCGAGGCGATGGACGATACCGGCAAGCTGTGGAAGTCCACCGACCACGTCGGCAAGAAGATCATGGTCGTGTACTTCTACCCGGCCGACTTCACCGGCGGCTGCACCAAGGAAGCGTGCGGCTACCGCGATGATTACAGCGCGCTCACGGAGAAGGGCGTCGACGTGGTGGGTGTGAGCGGCGACAGCGTCCACGGCCACGAGCTCTTCAAGAAAGCCCACGAGCTCAACTTCACGCTCCTGGCCGACACCGAGGGCAAGGTTGCGGAAGCGTTCGGAGTTCCCACCGAAGCGGGCGCGGACACGGTGATGGCAACCAACGGCGACCAGAAAGAGCCGATCTACCGCAATGTGACCATCGACCGCTGGACGTTCGTGATCGACAAGAAGGGCAAGATCGCCTCCAAGAACACCGAGGTGCACGCCGCCGAGGACAGCAAGGCCATCCTGGAGACGATTTCGAAGCTGCAGAAGTAGATGGACATCGTCCGCGCGCGCAACGTCACGCGTGAAACCATCATCGCCGAGCGCGTCGAGATCGCGGATACGTCGGAGACACGCAAGCGTGGTCTGCTCGGCCGGACCGGCCTCGAGCCCGGCACCGGCCTGTGGCTGGTGCCGTGCGAATGGGTCCACATGTTCGGCATGAAGTTCGCCATCGACATCGTGGTGCTCGACAAGAACAACGTCGTGGTCGGCGTGCAGGAGACGCTCAGGCCGGGCTGGATCGGCAGGCTCTTCTGGCGCGCGCACTCCACACTCGAGCTGCCCGCCGGCACCATCCGGGCCGCGGGCATCGCCCGGGGCGACCGCATCGCCTGGGAGGAGCACGGCGCCTGACGCTTGCCCTGCCGGAAGCTCTATCGTATAGTCCGCCTTTGACGCCGGTGCCGTGCGGCACCGGCGCCCTTTCTTTTTCCGGGTATCCCGAAAAATGATCGACCGCCAAGACCTTGTTCCCGTCGACCCTGCCGACGCGGGCGCGGCCAAAGACTTCCTCAAGAAAAACGGCGTTTCGCTCACCGCGTCCGAGTACGCGCGTGTGTGCGAGCTGTTGGGCCGCAAACCGACCATCGTCGAGCTTCACATTTTCAATGTGATGTGGAGCGAGCACTGCTCATACAAATCGTCGCGCTGGGTGCTCAAAGAATATCTTCCCACCACCGCGCCGCACGTGGTGCTCGGCCCCGGCGAAGACGCCGGCATCATTCGCTTCGCCGAGATCAACGGCAAGAGCTGGTGCCTGGTGATGGCGCACGAGAGTCACAACCATCCCTCGCAGGTGCTTCCCGTCGAAGGCGCGGCCACCGGCATCGGCGGTATCGTGCGCGACGTTTACTGCATGGGCGCGGATGTCACCGGTGTGATGGATCCGCTTCGTTTTGGCGATCCCACCGGACCCAACGCGGCGCGCGTGCGCGACATCGCGCTGGGCGTGGTCGACGGCATCGCACAGTACGGAAACGCGCTCGGCGTTCCCACCTATGGCGGCGAGACCTACTTCGATTCCAGCTTCGATGACAACTGCCTGGTCAACGTGGTTGCCTTCGGCATCGTGGAAGAGAGCGGTATCATCCGCAGCCGCGTGCCCGAAGAAGCGCGCCACGTGCCCTACGATTTGATTCTTGTCGGCAAACCGACCGACGCGAGCGGTTTTGGCGGCGCGGCCTTCGCGAGCGAACGCCTCGACGGTGCGGCCGCGGTGGAGAAGCAGGGTGCGGTGCAGGTGCCGGATCCGTTCGTGAAGCGCGTGCTCGCCGAAGCCATCAAGGAGATGCTGCGTTTCGCGCGCGAGAACAAGGTGCCCATCGGCTTCAAGGACCTGGGCGCGGGCGGCATCTCGTGCGCGTTCTCCGAGATGCCGGAGGCCAGCGGTTTCGGCGCCGACCTCGACCTCGACAAGGTCAACAAGGCCTTCTCCGATCTTTTGCCCGAAGTGATCTCGTGCTCGGAGACGCAGGAACGCTTCGCGATCGCGGTCCCCACGCGCGTGTCCAAGGACATCGTCGCCATCTTCAATCAGAAATTCGAGATGCCGCGGCTCTACAGCGGCGCGGGTGCGGTGATAGTCGGGCGCGTGACGATGGACAAACGCTTCCGCATGAAGCACGGCGGACGTCTTGTGTGCGACGCCGACATGGCCGCCATCACGTCGGGAATTGCGTACCGCCGCGAAGCGAAAGAGCGCAAGCGCTCACTGCCCACCGCGGGTATGCAGCACGCATCCGGTGTGGAAGGTGTGCGCGAAGCCCTGCTCACGCTGCTCGGCTCCATCAACATCAGCGACAAGTCACCCGTCTTCCAGCACTACGACAGCGAAGTGCAGGGACGCGCGGTGCTGCGCCCCGGCGAAGCCGACGCGTGCGTGGAAATGTTCGTTCCGGGCTCACCGGTGGCACTCGCGACCTCGCTCGGCAGTCATTCACGGCTGGGCGCGGTGGATCCGTACCTCGGCGGCGCATGGTCGGTGTTCGAAGCCACGCGCGGTGTGGCGTGCGTGGGTGCGCTGCCGTTGTGCATTACCGATTGTTTGAACTTCGGCGACCCGGAAGATCCGGGTGTGTTCCACGAATTCGTCGAGTCCGTGCGCGGCATCGGCGATGCGTGCAAGGCGATGAAGCTCTTTGGCGGCGACGTGGCACTCCCGGTGATTTCCGGCAACGTGTCGCTCTACAACCAGAGCGGCACCGGGCAGCCCATCGCACCCACGCCCATCGTGGCGTGCGCGGGACGTCTCGACGACGCATCGCGCGCGCGCAACTTCGGCCTCAAGCAGGTGGGATCGAAGCTGGTGTTGCTGGGAATTCTTCACGATCACATGGGCGGCTCGGAGTACGAGCGTCTGTTTGGAAACAGCGCGGCGCCCGGCAAGCCGCCGCGGCCCGACATGGCGTTCGAAGCCAATCTCGTGCGTGTGCTCGTCACCGCGTCCGGTCGCGGGCTGGTTCTCTCCGCGCACGACATTGCACTCGGTGGACTGCTCGTGACCGCAGCCGAGATGGCGATGGCGAGCGCGCCGTTCGACGTCGGACTCGAGCTGTCGCTGGGCGGAGT
>DATNGX010000464.1:0-5203 GCA_035605755.1 Candidatus Krumholzibacteriia bacterium | reverse complement strand
CTGAACTGCCATTGCCAGGTCACGCCGCCATCGCTGGTAACTCTTATTTCGCCCGCATCGCCGACCGCCGTTCCAATCAGGGAGCTCCCGAATGAAACCGCAGAGAACGCACGCGTGGAGCCAGTCAAGAAGCGCGTCCACGTTGCGCCCCCGTCGGTGGTGCGAACAATCGTGCCCGACTCGCCGACAGCCACACCGGTGTTGGCGTCGAAAAAGTAGAGACCGTTCATCCGGGTCGTCCATGGGAGCACGATGACGTTGAATGTCGCGCCACCATCAACAGTGCGCACGATGTTCCGGCTCCCGCATGCCATGTTTGCGACTCCGGGAGTCGTCGAAATGTCGCTGTACCCCGTGTTCGGCGCATTGGTCAATTTGGTCCAGGTCGCACCACCGTCGGTTGTCTTGTAGAAGAGCGCTCCGATTCCGCCGATGTAGCCGGTAGAAGGTCCGTCGAAAGCCAACGAATAGAGTGGCAGATTGGTGTCGCGCGAACGGCGTGTCCAGGTGTTGCCGCCGTCGACGGTGCGAAGAATGTAGCCGAGGTCACCCACGATGGCCCCGTTGTTGAGGTCCGTGAAGCGTACGTCGTACAGCGCAGACGCGAGGCCACTCGACTGCGGCATCCACGTATTGCCTCCATCATTGGTTCGAAAAATCTGGCCTGCCTCGCCCACCACGGTGCCGTGCATGGCGTCGAGAAACCAGACGGACTGGAAGCCGGAGTACGTGAAGCTCGTCGATACTGTCTGCCAGCTCGCGCCGTCATCCGTCGATCGGAGAATGGTTCCATATTCGCCTACCGCCAACGCGACCGAGCCGTTCGATACGACACTGCACAATTGGCGATCGGTGTTGGTGACACCGGCAACCCAGGTGTTTCCTCCATCCGACGTATAGACGGCGCGCCCGCCGTCCCCGACTGCGATGGCGCGCACGTGATCGAGCTGCACCACTGAATTGAGGCTTTGCTGCGTCGGCACTATCTGAGTCGACCAGGTCATGCCGCCATCGGTCGTGTGCACCACGTTCCCGGGCGACCCGACCGCCGTACCATGCATGTCATCCGAGAATGAAATCGAGCGAAGGTCCGTCTGATACGATCCGGCAAATTGTGATGTCCATGTCACGCCGCCGTTGGTGGTGAGATAAATCTGCGCAGTCGGGTAGCTCGCATTGATGCTGATGCTTCCCACCACAACGATCCGATCCAGGTCGAACGCCCGGTGGTCGGCGGCATACATATTTTGAGGGTAGGAATGCGCTTGCCAGGTTGCCCCTCCATCACCCGTGCGAAATATCTGGTCCGCAGAAGAGATGACTGCACTTTGCGCATTGAGCATCGAGACGTCGGCGAGATCCACCGTGGACGGGCCGGTCATGGGTGACCAGGTCATCCCGCCGTCCGACGTCGTGAACACAAGGCCCTGCTGGCTTCCGATCCATCCGTTCAGCTGATCGGCGAAAGACACGTCGTGCAGATAATGACCGGTTGCGGTGTCGATGTTGATCCACGACAAGCCGGCGTTGTTGGAGCGCACCGCGGCGCCGTTGTCGCCGATCGCAACCACGGTGTTGGCATCGAGGAAGGTGACCGATCGCAACGTGCTTCCGTTGGGGGTCGGATTCTGCCATTTCCAGGGCGGGGAATCACACAGGGCCGGTTCGACCAGGACCCCGAGAAGCAAGATTAACGCACTGCCAACCACGGGAACGGTGGATATGCGCATGGGAGCCCCCTGACGGCACGATGCAATGGAACTGCAGTGTTAATCTGATCATACCCGTTCGCACCGGGGCCTGCAAGCTTCCCACGAGTTCGGCTTAGTGCTATGTTGTCCCCAATAATCAATAATAAGGAGGACAGCGTGCGTTTCGACCCTGCGGAATTCCGCCAGACAATCCGTTACAAATCCGGTGATGTTGCGTTCTACAGTCTTCCGGCGCTTGCGAAGAAGCAGGGCGTCGACCTGAACAGGCTTCCGTATTCCATTCGCGTGCTCCTGGAGAGTGCGCTGCGCAACAACGACAACTTCAAGGTGACCGACAACGACGTCGAGCGCCTGCTCAACTGGAGCCCGCAGACGGCGGCCCAGAACGAGATCGCCTTCAAGCCCGCGCGCGTGATCCTGCAGGACTTCACCGGTGTGCCGGCCGTGGTGGATCTGGCCGCGATGCGCGCCGCCATGCAGCGCATGGGCAAGGACTACCACAAGATCAACCCGCTGGTGCCGTGCGACCTCGTCATCGACCACTCGGTGCAGGTGGACGCATGGGCATCGCCCGACGCGCTGCGTATCAACGAGCAGATGGAGTTCGGCCGCAACCAGGAGCGCTACGAGTTCCTCAAGTGGGGGCAGCGCGCGTTCAAGAATTTCTCCGTGGTGCCGCCGGCCACCGGCATCGTGCACCAGGTGAACCTCGAGTACCTTGCGCGCGGCGTGTTCGTCACCGACAAGACGGCATATCCCGACAGCCTGGTCGGTACCGACAGTCACACCACCATGATCAACGGGCTTGGCATCGTGGGTTGGGGCGTGGGCGGTATCGAAGCCGAAGCCGTGATGCTGGGCGAGCCCATCAACATGCTGATGCCGCATGTCATCGGTGTTCGTTTCACGGGTGCTCTGAAAGAAGGCGTCACCGCCACCGACCTCGTGCTCACAGTGACGCAGCTCTTGCGCAAGAAGGGTGTGGTCGGAAAGTTCGTGGAGTATTTCGGCGCGGGTCTCGCGTCGATGACGCTCCCGGATCGCGCCACGCTCGGCAACATGTCGCCCGAATACGGCGCCACCATCGGTTATTTCCCGGTCGACGACGAGACGCTGCGTTACTACCGCCTCACCGGTCGCGAAGACGAGCACGTGGCCTTCATCGGCTATTACACGAAGGCGAACGGGATGTACTTCACGCCCGACGCACCCGAGCCGGTGTACTCCGACGTGGTGGAGCTCGATCTCGCAACAGTGGAGCCGTCGATCGCGGGACCGAAGCGTCCGCAGGACCGCATTCCCGTGAGCCGCGTGCGCCAGACTTTCGAAGAAGCACTCGCGCGGCCGGTCAAGGACGGCGGCTACGGCGTCAACGGCGCCGGCACTCCGAAAGAAAACGTGAAGCTCGACCACGACACCGATGTCGAGCTCACCCACGGCGCCACCGTGATCGCGGCCATCACATCGTGCACGAACACGTCGAATCCGTACGTGATGATCGGCGCGGGACTGGTGGCGAAGAAAGCGGTCGAGCGCGGCATGCACGTGAAGCCCTTTGTGAAGACGTCGCTCGCGCCGGGTTCACCGGTGGTGAGCGAATATCTGGAAGAAAGCGGACTGCAGCACTATCTCGACGAGCTTGGCTTTGAAGTGGTGGGTTACGGTTGCACCACGTGCATCGGCAACAGCGGTCCCATTCCCGATGTAGTGGCGTCGGCCATCGAGAAGGGCGGCCTGGTGGCGGCGTCGGTTCTTTCCGGCAACCGCAACTTCGAGGGCCGCGTGCACCCGCTCACCAAGGCCAACTTCCTGGCGAGTCCGCCGCTGGTGGTGGCGTACGCGCTCGCCGGCACCATGGACATCAATCTCGACAGCGAGCCCATCGGCAAGGATGACCGCGGCGGCGACGTGTTCCTGCGCGACATCTGGCCGACCTCGGCCGAAGTGCGCGATATCGTTGCCAAAGTGGTGAGCGCCAAATCATTCCGCGCGCGTTATAAGGACGTGTTCAAGGGCAGCGAGATGTGGAATGCAATCGAGAGCACGGGCGCGGACCTGTATGCGTGGAAGGATGACAGCACCTACGTGCGCGAACCGACCTTCTTCAGTACTGTTCACAACGCCCCCGGCGCCATTGCGAACGTCAGCGAACTGCGCGTGCTCGCGTGGCTCGGCGACAGCGTGACGACCGATCACATCTCGCCGGCGGGATCCATTGCGCAGAATTCTCCCGCGGCCAAATATCTCATCGCGAACGGTGTGAAGCCCAAGGACTTCAACTCCTACGGCGCGCGTCGCGGCAATCACGAAGTCATGGTGCGCGGAACGTTTGCCAATATCCGCCTGCGCAACAAGCTCGTGCCCGGCTCCGAAGGCACCTGGACGAAGTGCTTCCTCGACGGCGAAGACATGACCATCTACGACGCATCGGTGAAGTACATCGCCGCCGGCGTGCCGCTCATGGTGATCGCTGGCAAGGAATACGGCTCCGGATCATCGCGCGACTGGGCCGCGAAAGGTCCAGCGCTCCTCGGTGTGCGCGTTGTGATCGCGGAATCATACGAGCGCATCCACCGCAGCAACCTGGTCGGCATGGGCATCCTGCCGCTGCAGTTCGCCGAAGGCGAGAACACGGAGTCGCTGGGTTTGAAGGGTGACGAAGTGTTCGACGTTCTGGATCTCAGCGATTCCATCAAGCCCGGGCAGACGATTCGCGTATCGGCGAAGCCGGCAAACGGCGGCACCGCGAAGGAATTCAAAACCTTGTTGCGCATCGATACACCGGTGGAAGTCGAGTACTACCGAAACGGCGGGATTCTGCAGACTGTGTTGCGGAGCCTCGCGGCGGGTTAGCGGACGAGAACGATACGACGGGCATCGCTCGCCGCTTGATCGTTGATGCGAATCCAGTAAACCCCGGCAGGCACGTTCTCGGCGTTCCATTGAATGGTTCCGCTGCGCGGCGAAAGCTTCTGCACGAGACGACCGGCGACGTCGTAGATCGCCACCCGCGTTGGACTCCCTTCGAGCGTGATTGTTGCTGTATCCAGGAACGGGTTCGGAGACACGTTCACGATACGAAGTGCACGCGGAGTCGGTGTCGAGCGCGGCGGTTGATCAAACACAACACGCTGCCCGGAAGATATCCCTGCTATCGAAGTGGTCTGGCCGTTTGGCCATTCCACGCGAATACGATCCGCCTGGGGGGCGTTGCCGAGTCCGACATGGATGTCGGTTGGATTCTGCGAGAGATAGTTGTTCCCGCACATCAGCTCGCGCGTTTGCGTGAGACCACCGGCTTCGATCGTTGCGCGCGCGCCGATGGCCGGCCCGTGAGGACCGCGTAGAGATAGCCTGATCCATCCTGCCGGTGCGCTGTCATTCCGCCACAGCTCCGGTGCGCCGTGGTAGTTCGAGACAAAGATATCGATGTCGCCATCGTTGTCGTAGTCGAAGCACACCACACCGCGGCCCTGCGCCGTGCTCGTGCA
>DATNGX010000463.1:0-3325 GCA_035605755.1 Candidatus Krumholzibacteriia bacterium | reverse complement strand
GGAATGTCGCGCTCCCACGCCGCAAACACATCCTCGATCTTCTTGTTCTGTGTCGTGGACGCATGCTCGGCGAGCTCGTCGAGCCGTTCGGTTCGCGCGTAGCCGGTGGCGATGTTGTTCACGGTGATGTTTTCGCGTGCGAGGTCGTTGGCAATGGTGCGGGCAAATCCCATGAGTGCTGTGCGCATCGTGCTCGAGATCAGAAGGTTGGTTTTGGGCTGCTTGACCGTGATCGACATGAGATTCACGATGCGGCCCCACGCGCGTTCGCGCATGTGCGGCACCGCCGCGTGAATCATCGCGATCGGCGCCATCAGGCTCGCCCCCACACTCGCGCGCATATCTTCCACGGAAAGCTGGTCGAAGGATCCGGGCTTGGGGCCGCCGGAATTGGTGACAAGCACATCCAGTCGTCCGAAGGCGTTGGCGGCGCCATCGACGAAGGACCGGGCGCCGTCCTCGTGGGAGAGGTCGTGAACCGCGGCGTGCAGTGTTGCGCCCGGCACCGCGTCGCGCAGACGGCGCGCGGCATCATCGATGTTCTTCTGGTTGCTCGAGCAGATCGCGACCGACGCGCCCTCTTTCAGAAGCTCGAGCGCGCAGGCAAATCCCAGACCCTTGCTCGATGCCGCAACCGCCGCTGCCCTGCCCTTGAGTCCCAGGTCCATATGGTTTCTCCTCCTGCCCGGTTCGTGAGCATGATTACTCGCAATGGCTTACACGTGTTTGCCGCCACACCCTCGGCAGCGGCCCCGGTGGACAAAACGGGGTCCATCCTCTATAATGGACCCGCGACGCAGGAGTATGCTGTGTTCGTCCGCAACGTCGCGGCTTCGTTCATCCACGTCTCCAGGAGTTACATCGCGATGAGTTGGTTCAAGGACGCCAAGAGCAAACTATCCATTTTCGGCGAACTGTGGGCTTTCATGAGGGTTCGCAAGAAATGGTGGCTCGGTCCCATCATGATTTTCTTGCTGCTGCTCGGCGTGTTGATCGTGTTCACCGAAGGGTCGGCACTCGCTCCCTTCATCTACGCGCTCTTTTAGTCCACCCGCAGCAGGCCAGGGGTGAATCAACAGGCGACGGTCGTAAGACCGTCGCCTGTTTCATTTAATACTCGATCCCTCGCTGCGCGTAGATCCCGCGGTGAAACGGATGTTTGATCTCGCGCATCTCGGTCACCATGTCCGCGAGCTCGATGAGGTCGGGGTGGGCGTCGCGGCCGGTGAGGATGATGTGCATCTCCTCGGGCTTGCGGCGTAGAGCGTCGAGTACGTGCTTCACGTCGAGATAGCCGTAGGCGATGGCGTTGTTGATTTCATCGAAGATGAGCAGGTCGTGCTCGTTCTTCTCGATCGCTTCGCGGCAGCTTTCCCACGTTTTCCAGGCCACTTCGATGTCGCGCTCCCGATCCTTGGTCTCCCAGGTGAACCCTTCGCCCATGGGGACAATCTCGAAGCCAAGCTTTTCGGCTGAATGGAGCTCGCCGTAGTCCCAGGACCCCTTGATGAATTGGATCATCTTCACTTTGAAGCCGACGCCGAGCGCCCGGAAGGCCGTCCCCATGGCCGCCGTGGTCTTGCCTTTCCCATTGCCAGTATTGACGATAACCAGTCCGTGCCGGCGGCCTTTGGGGTTCTTCTTGGTGTCAGTAGAAGACATTGGATCGTTATTGGGAGTTGTTTTGGGGATGCGAGGGGCCTAAAATAGCATGGTAGTTCAGTCGGTACAAGCGCACCCATGCGAACGGTTTACCTCGATAATAACGCCACCACCCCGGTTGCTCCGGCCGTCTTCGAATCGATGCGGCCTTTTTACACCGAGCATTTCGGCAATCCCTCCAGCGGACACCACCTGGGCGACTTCCCCGCGGAAGCGGTTCGTACCGCGCGTGAGCGCCTGGCCAAATTCCTGGGCTGCCTCGCCACCGAAATCATTTTCACGAGCTGCGGGACCGAGGCCGACAACATGGCCATCCGCGGCATCGTGGATGCGGAGCGCAAGAAAAAGCACATCATCACCACACAGATCGAGCACTCCGCGGTGCTCAATCCGATCAAGCGTCTCGAGTCACAGGGTTATCGTGTCACCTACCTGCCGGTAGATCGGGCGGGGCGGCTCGAGATGAATTCGCTTCACGAAGCGATCACCGACGACACCGCGCTCATTTCAGTGATGTTCGCCAACAATGAGACCGGCGTGATGCATCCCATTCAGCGCATCGCCGAAGTGGCCAACAATCGCGATATTCCGCTGCACGTCGACGCCGTCCAGGGTGTCGGCAAAGTGCCGGTCAAGATGGACGAGCTCGGTGTGGATCTCATGTCGATTTCGGCGCACAAGTTCCACGGACCCAAAGGCGTGGGTGCGCTCATCGTGAGAAAGGGCACGCGTTGGACACCGATGCTTCTGGGCGGAAGTCAGGAGCGCGGACGCCGTCCCGGTACCGAGAACGTGGCCGGCATTGTGGCCATGGCGGCGGCGTGCGACTACGCCGATTCGCACATGGCACGTTATCAGAACGAAGTGCGCCGCTTGCGCGACCGCCTCGAGTACGAAATCGCCGAAGCGGTTCCCGACGTGTTCATCAATGGTGGCGGTTGCGAGCGAATCCCGAACACGTCGAACATGGGCTTCCCCGGCATCGATGCCCATGCGCTCCTCGTGCGCCTCGACGAGGTCGGCATCTGCGCGTCGGCCGGATCGGCCTGCCATTCGGGTGCCTTCGAGCCGTCGCACGTGCTCGCCGCGATGGGACTTACCCCCGACCAGGCAGGATGTTGTATTCGCTTCTCACTCAGTGCGATGACCACGGACGAGGACATCGCCTACTGCGCCAACCAGATCCCCCGCATCGTCCACCATCTCCGCCGCAATTTCATTTCCGCTTAATTCGCCGTTCACGCTTCCCGGGTAGCCTCTCATCCGTATCGGGTCGACGTCTGTCCTGACCAGGCATTGATCCGGGGCGCGGGTGCAGCGTGTTGACCGAACCATCAATCCAGCCCGCGTTCCCGGATCGTTGATTACTCCCGCCGCGGGCGCTCGTGCGCCTGCACGTTCCGCGTTCCGAAGACTCCTCCCTTCCCGAGCACCATGAGGCCCTTCCGACAGGAAGGGCCTTTTGTGTTGCCTCCTGCTATGATGCCGCGCATCCCAAACTCTGAAACCGGAGAGCCCCATGCTGAAAAAAATCCTCGTCACACTGGGCGTGATTCTCGGTGTCGCACTCGCAGCTCTGGCCGTGGTTGTCGCAACACGACAGCATCTCACGTTCGACGCTCCCTATCCCGACGTGAGCGCATCGGCCGACACGACTGTCATT
>DATNGX010000462.1:0-3882 GCA_035605755.1 Candidatus Krumholzibacteriia bacterium | reverse complement strand
CGGGCCATGCTGGTGTGGTCGGCGGAGATGTTGGCGGCGTCTGCGAGGGTCTCGGGATTGGTCCTGGTAGCGCCGGCCGGCCAGGAAGCTGCTTTCACCGCGTTGCTCGCCGAGCAAGCCGCGCGCAAGTTGCGCGCGGCTGTTTCCGGCGGCAATTCACGCCAGGATTCCGTATACAATGGATTGGAGCGGGTGCCCGAGGGCACCACGCACGTGCTGATCCACGACGCCGCGCGCCCCTGTCTTTCGCCGGCCCTGCGGGACCGCGTCATCGACGCTCTGGCCTCGCACGACGCGGTCGTGCCCGCCGTTCCGGTCACCGACACATTGATTCGTGATATGGACGCGGGCGTTGATGCTATTCTCGACCGCGTGAACCTCGCCGGCGTCCAGACGCCGCAGGGATTCCGGCTCGAGCTCATCCGACGCGCGCACCGGATCGCGCGCGAGCGCGGATTCAAATCGAGTGACGATGGATCGCTGGTGCTTGCACTCGCGGAAAACGTGGCGACAGTTCCGGGCGAGCGCAGCAATCTCAAGGTGACCTACCGCGACGACGTGATCATCGCCGAGGCCATCTTGAAAAAAGGAGCCGCATGATTCGAAATGGAATCGGATACGACGTGCATGCGGTCGGAAAAGGCCGGCCGCTCATGCTGGGCTGCGTCCACCTCGATGACGCACAGGTGTCGCTCATCGGCCACTCCGATGCCGACGTGGTGAGTCACGCCGTGTGTGACGCGCTGCTCGGCGCCGCGGCCCTGGGCGATATCGGCGAGCATTTCCCCGACACCGACGCGCGCTGGAAAGATGCTCCCGGGCGCGATTTTCTCGCCCGCGTGGCCGGGCTCGTGCGCGGCGCGGGCTACGACATCGTGAACGTCGACTGCACCGTGCTGTGCGACGTCGTGCGCCTGGGTGCGCGCAAGCGCGACATGGCGGCGGCGATCGCGACTCACCTCGGCCTCGAGCCCAACGCGGTGAGTGTCAAGGCCACCACCTTCGAGGGCAAGGGTGCCATCGGCCGCGGCGAAGCGATTGCGTGCGAGGCCATCGCCACCATTGAATCGTCCACCAACCGCATGGGCGACTGGAAAGAAAGCGTTCTCTAATTTCTATGTCCAAAAAGATCGAAGGTGTTCGCGTTCGTTTCGCGCCCAGCCCCACCGGATATCTCCACGTGGGCGGTGCGCGCACGGCGATTTTCAATTACCTGTTCGCGCGTCATCACGGCGGCACGTTCATCCTGCGCATCGAAGACACCGACGTCGAGCGCAGCACACGTGAGAGCGAAATCTCGCTCCTGGAAGATCTGCGCTGGCTCGGGCTGGACTGGGACGAGGGTCCCGATGTGGGCGGACCGTACGGTCCCTATCGCCAGTCGGAGCGGATGCAGACCTACCGCGAAATCACCGACAAACTGATCGCGAGCCGGCACGCATACCCCTGCTTCTGCACCGAAGCAGAGCTCGAGCGCAAGCGCAAGGAAATGGAAGCGCGACACGAAGCGCCGCACTACGACGGCACGTGTCGCGAGCTCAGCGCCGCCGACATCGCCGCCAAACGAGCCGCGAAGATTCCGGAAGCAATCCGTTTCCGCGTGGGCGAAGGCGCCGCGCGCTTCGAGGATGCGGTGCGCGGCGCGATGGACCTCGGTCACGACATGGTCGGCGACTGGGTGATCCTGCGCTCCAACGGTTTGCCCACGTACAATTTCGCGGCCGCCGTCGACGACATGCTGATGAAGATCACGCACGTCATCCGCGGTGAAGAGCACCTGCCCAACACGCTGCGCCAGATCATGATTTACGACGCGCTCGGCGCGCCGCATCCCATCTTTGCGCACGTGCCGCTCATTCTCGCCGAAGATCGCTCCAAGCTTTCCAAGCGCCACGGCGCGAGCTCGGTGGGAGAGCTGCGCGCGGCGGGATATCTCCCCGACGCCGCCACCAACTACCTCCTGCTGCTCGGCTGGTCACATCCGCAGAGCAAGGAGATCATGCCGCGCGACGAAATGTTGAAAGCCTTCAGCATCGAGCGCATCGGCAAATCCCCGGCCGTGTACGACAAGAACAAGCTGGTGTGGATGAACGGGCAGTACATCCGAAAGCTCGATCTCGACACCCTGGTGAAGCTCGTCGAGCCGTACATGCCGGAATCGTTGCGCGCGCGTTACAGCGCGACCGAGCGGCGCGAGATCGTCGCCATTCTGCAGGACAGCCTCGACGTGCTCGGCGATTTTCCGAAGCGCGCCGCCATCTTCGAGCCCGAGGTCGAATACGAGCCGGACACGAAGACGCTGCTCGATTCTGACTCCGCCAAGCGTGTGCTCGGCGCCATGGTCACGCGTTTGCACGCGCACGGGGGACCGGTGACACCGGAGAGCTTCAAGGAGATGATTCTGTCCGCGGGAGCAGAAGTTGCGCTCAAGGGAAAGGACCTCTATTTCCCCATCCGCGGCGCGATGACAGGATCCGTGCACGGCCCGGATCTCACGCGCGTGGCGGCGGTCAAGGGACGCGACGCGGTGACGCGTCTTCTGGAAGGAGCGCTCAAGTGAAAAGAACTCTCGCAAGCGCGGCAGCACTGCTTGGAATCTTGACCGGCGCAGCGTTTGCGCACGACACGTGGATCATCAGCGATCCTGCGGTGGTGCCTTCCGGGCGCATGCTGTTCGTGCGCATGAGCAACGGTGAGAAATTCCCGACGGCCGACACCGCTCCCGCGGCCGCGCGCATCGCCAGCGCGCAGTGGCGTATCGGCGAAGAGCGCGGGACCATCACCGATTTCAAGCAGGACGAAAAGGAGCTGGTCGCGGGCGGACGCGCGACGACCGACGGTATTGCCGTGGTCGCGATCGAGTTCAATCCCAAAGAGCTCCAGCTCACCGCGGAGCAAGTGTCGGAATACCTGGAAGAGATCGCCGCGCCGGCCAGCGTGCGCCGCGCGTACGAGCAGGATGGTGTAGCCGCCGGCTGGCAGGAGACGTTCACCAAGCACGCCAAGACGTATCTGCGCATCGGAAGCGGCGGCGACGCGAGCGGTGCCCTCGGCCCCGTCGGCTTCTCCATCGACTTTCTTCCCGACAGTGATCCCACCGCGCTCAAGGTGGGCGATACGCTCGCCATGAAGGTGATCCGCGGCGGCGACGAATTGGAGAGCTCGCCGGTTTTCGTGGTGTGCGGGAACACCGGTGAAACCACCATGCCGCGCACAAACAAAGCCGGCATGATGCTCGTCAAGATCACCTCGCCCGGATGGTGGATGGTGCGCACGACACAACTGCGCCGCCAGAGCGCGGGCAAGTGGGAGAGCGACTTCACCACCATGACGTTCCACGTGGAGAAGTAGAAAACGAACCGCGACATCCCGATTCTGTTCATCACGCGCGGCGCGCGCCTGTTCGCGTACGGATTTCTCTCCGTAATTCTCGCCCTGTATCTCGACTCGATCGGTCTGTCCAAGAGCGAGATCGGATTGCTCCTCACTCTCGCGATGATCGGTGACGCGCTGGTTTCGTTCTGGATCACCACATCCGCCGACCGCATCGGTCGCAGGCGCATGCTGATTGCGGGTGCGCTTCTCATGGCGGCGGGCGGCGCTGCGTTTGCATCCACGCAAAGCGCGGTGCTGCTGATGGTCATCGCCACCATCGGTGTGTTCAGTCCCAGTGGCAGCGAAGTGGGACCGTTTCTCTCCATCGAACAGGCATCGCTCTCCCAGCTCGTACCCGCCGCGAAGCGCACGCACATCTTTGCGCGCTATGTGCTGACGGGCGCGTTCGCCACGGCGACGGGCGCCCTGGCCGGCGGCGCCGGCGCCGGTGCCCTGTTGTCCACGGGACTTTCCACACCACAAACCTACCGCGTGCTCCTGTGGTGT
>DATNGX010000461.1:0-2619 GCA_035605755.1 Candidatus Krumholzibacteriia bacterium | reverse complement strand
CGTCGCGTGGTGCGCGTGCCGAGAAACTGGAACGGGATCGTCGCACTGGCCGCGGAGCACGGCGCGACGCTCCCGCGCCAGCCGGACGCGAAGGCACTGGAGGATTTTCTCGTGCAGGCGAAGGCCGACGATGCGCTTCGTTTTCCGGATCTGTCCCTGGGTGTCATCAAGCTTCTGGGTTCGGGCGAATACATCGTCGAACGTCCCGGAGAAGACATCGGCGGTCATTTTGGGCTGGCCGTCAAGGACTACGCGCATTCGACGGCGCCCAACCGGCGCTATCCCGATCTGATTGCGCAGCGGCTCTTGAAAGCGGCGATCGCGCAGAAATCACAACCGTACACCGATGACGAATTGGAATTGCTGGCCCGGCATTGCACCCAGGCTGAAAACGCGGCGCAAAAGGTGGAGCGAAAGGTGTCGAAATCCGCGGCCGCCATTCTCCTGCAATCACGGATCGGGGAGCAGTTCGACAGCATCGTGACCGGTGTCAGCGACAAGGGCACGTGGGTCCGTCTGCTCCATCCGCCCGTCGAAGGCAGGCTGGAGATCGGCGGCCAGGGGCTCGAGGTCGGACGACGTATTCGCGTGAAACTCTTGAGCACCGACGTCGAGCGCGGCTTCATTGATTTCAAGCGCGTGAAATAAGCTGTTCCTGCGCTGCGTGCGGCCCCACGCGGCGGCTTCCCCAGGCCACGCCTTCGCTCGAGGGCATGGGAAATGCGCATTCACCTTCCTGCACGGTGACGAAAGGCAAGCGACTCCGGCGCGAGCCTCTACGTTCCACGAAACGATGCAGCGCGCGATTCGCCGCGAAAAGGGCGGCGGATGGAAGGCGCGTGAGTCCCGTATCCAGGGACTCCTCGCGCTTACCCGCGCCTGCGCGTCGAATCCTCGCCTCTCGCACCTGCGTTTCAGGAGGTGCCCCTATGCATCGCATCATGGCGTGGCTTCTGGCAACCAGTACGCTTCTCAATGTTTCTCCGCTGAACGCAGCCCCCGCCCACCACTGGAGCTATTCCTACGGCGGGCCGGGTATGAACACGGCGTATGACGTGGCGGTCGATCCGACCGGCGGCGTCGTGGTCGCGGGCGCGTTTACCGGCACGATGAATCTGGGCGGCGGCGCGCTTTCCAGCGCGGGCGTTTACGACGTGTTTCTGGCCCGTTTCGACCCCACCGGCGCGCCGCTGTGGAGCAAGCGTTTCGGCGGCAGCGGAACCGATGTGGCCGGCGGTGTCGCCATCGACGCCGCGGGGAACATCATCATAACCGGTACCTACCAGAGCACCGTCGGCTTCGGCGGCGCCGCCCTGGTGAGCAAAGGTGGCGACGACATCTTCGTGGCGAAGTTCGATGCAGCGGGCAATCCGCTGTGGAGCCGCGGCTTTGGAACCACGCGCGATGACGAAGGTCACGATGTCGCGTGCGACGCGTCCGGCAACATGATCCTCACCGGCCACTACGGCAGTGCCATCGACTTTGGCGGCGGCGTGACGCCGTTTGCCGGCAGCGTGGATATTTTCATCCTCAAGCTCGATGCCGGCGGTGCCTATCAATGGAGCAAGGTGACCGGCAGCACGAATATCGACGAAGGCTATGGTGTCGCGATGGATGCCTCCGGCAACATCGCGGTGACGGGGTCGTTCTTCACCACCGTCAACTTCGGCGGAAGCAATCTGGTGAGCGGCGGACTGAGCGACGCGTTCGTCGCGAAGTATCGCGCCGACGGCACGCACATGTGGAGCACGCGCGTGGGCGGTGCCGGCATCTCGGAGAGCGGGCAGGGCGTGGCCATGACGGCGGGTGGCGGTGTGGTCGTCGCGGGTGCGGACAAGGGCGCGTTCCTCGTCAAGTACGACAGCGACGGTGTGAAACAGTGGACGCGCAATTTCCTCAGCAGCTCCAACATCATGCAGGGGCTCGATGTCGCGGTGAGTCCCGTGGGCACGGTCGCGGTGACCGGCGATTTTCAGGGAAGCACGAACTTCGGCGGTGGCGCGGTCGCGAGCGCGGGCGATGACGATATCTTCATCGCCGTGTTTGACGCCACCGGCGGTCATCATTGGAGCCAGCACTTCGGCAACACGCTGGACGACTGGGGCTATGCCTGCGCGTTCGATGCCTCGAGCGCGTTGCTGGCGACCGGCATCTTTTCCTCCACGGTGAATTTCGGCGGCGGGATGCTGACAAGCCTCGGTAACAGCGACATGTACCTGGTGAAGTTCGACGATCCGGTGGCGGTGGACACGACTCCGCCTGTGATTACGTGCCCGTCGGACATCCAGGTCGAACAGGCCTCGGCGGCGGGAACGCCGGCCGGCAACGCGCTGATCGCGGCCTTTCTCTCCGGCGCCACGGCGTCCGATGACACCGACCCGGCGCCGGTAATCACGAATGATGCGCCGTCGATGTTTCCGCCGGGAACCACTCCGGTGACGTTCCGGGCGCGAGATGCGTCCGGCAACCAGGCCGAGTGCACATCGCACGTCACGGTGCTGGATACCACGCCGCCCCAGATTGCGGTGTCTCTCGACAAGACCATGTTGTGGCCCCCCAACCACAAGTTTGTAACGGTGTGTGCGAACGTCACCGTATCCGATGCCGGCGGCACGCCGG
>DATNGX010000460.1:0-2352 GCA_035605755.1 Candidatus Krumholzibacteriia bacterium | reverse complement strand
TTCCTGGTGACGCCGTGGCTGGTGGGATGGATGTTGCGGAAGTCGAATTCGATCCGCTGGCAGATCGCTTCATTTGTCTCGGGACAGTTGCTCATCCTCGTGCTGGGCGTTGCGCACCTCACGCTCTTCTATACACACGATCTTTCCAAAGCGCTGATGGTGGGTGCGGTGCCGTTCCTCGCCGGGGATGTATTCAAGATCGCGGCCGCGGTTTCTATTCATCGCTCGTCGCAGGCGCTGGTTCGTCACTATCGGGGCTAGGGAGAAAGAAAGGACGCGCTGGCGCGCGTCTACGACAGCGCGTAGTGGACGCAGTTCTTCCCTGCCGCTTTGGACTGGTACAGTGCCCGGTCCGCCGCGTTGAAGAATTCCCTGCGGTTGCCGCGGAACACGGACACGCCGATGCTCACGGTGACTTTGAGCACGATGTCTGTCTCGGGCACGTTGAAGCGAATCGTCTCCACCGCCGCGCGCAGCTTTTCCGCCACGTTCTGAACACCGCTCTCATCGGTGTCGGGCAGCATCACCGCGAACTCCTCGCCGCCGTAACGCGCCACGATATCCGTGTCGCGCACCGTATCCCTCAACACATCGGCCACCGTTTTCAGCAGCAAGTCGCCCACCGAGTGTCCGAACTTGTCGTTCACCCGTTTGAAATCGTCGAGATCGACGAGCACCAGCGCGAGGTTGCCGTTGTTGAGCCCCACCTGCGTCATCTCGGTGTTCATCAGGTTCCAGAAGTGGCGGTGGTTGAACAGGGCTGTCAGGCCGTCGGTCACCGACAGCTTCTCGAGCTGTTCGGTCTTTTCCTCCAGCAGGTCGTACTGGGACTCGAGCATCTTCTTCTTGTACTGAAGCTCCGCCTGCGACAGCGTGATCTTCATGGCCATCTCGTTGAAGGTTTCAATCAACAGACCGATTTCGTCGCTCGAACCGAGCGGAATCTTGACGCCCACCAACCCCTCATTGATGCGGCGCGCGCCGATCGCGAGCCCTTTGATGGGACGCAGGATCGATTGGGCGATGCGCAGCGTGAGCAGAATGAAGATCGCGCCCACGACCAGCACCGAAACCCAGATGCGGCGCTGCGCCTCCAGCACGGGGGCCATGGCGAGCTGATAATCTTCTTCGTAGACGAGCCAGGCGCCCAGCTCGTCCAGGTGCACCTTGCTGTGGAACACGGAGCGATTGCGATAACTCGGCCGTCTCTCGACGGTGACCGGGCCTTCCTGACGCGTGGGGACCTGCATGGCCGCCGAGCCGATCAAGCGATCGTTCGACAGGCGCGGCTGCGTCACAAAGCGTCCCTGTCCGTCGAGGACGAACAGGTCGCCGCCGCCGCCCAGCTTTACCTGCCCGAGCTCGGTGTCGAGCGCGGCCAGATTGACGCGCGCCGCCAGCCACGAGCGCCGCGACTGGTCCTGCGACGCATCGGGCGCGGTCACAAACACCCACTGGTGGAATCCGTGGGCGTCCTGGACCGGCGATGACACGCCGGTGTCGAATCCCAGCTCCCCCAGCTCCATCCAGGCATCCTCGGCGCCTTCGGAAAACTTGCCGCGCGCTGATTTCACCAGCGCACCGGTCGAGTCGAGCAGCAGAATGTCTTCGAATTCGGGGTACACGCCGAGTGCTGTGTGCAGCTGGCGCCCGATCTCTTCGCGCGCCCCGGCCCTGTCAGCTTCTCTGGTCGCGCCCTCGAGGCGCGACAGCGCGAGGCGCAGCGCGGCAAGGTTGGAGATCTCCACGGCGTCGTTGCGCCGGCGGTCACTCCACAGGCGAAGCCGCGTCGTGGTCGTGGTGAGCATCGACGGGAAGCGGTCCTTCATCTGGTCGGTCAGAAATTTTCCCGTGCTGCGCGTGGTGGTGAGGCCGACCACGAACGACGTCATGATCACGCTCGACGCAACGAGCATGATGATCTTGGCGGAAAAACTTTCGCGAACTCTTTTGACGAACCCAAGCTGCATGGCGGCGGCTGTCTCCCCGGGTTATGACCACTCCTGCAGAGCAAGAAGAGTACACAAACGGGACGTTGCGACCGCGACTGGGCGCGCCGCAAAACCGGAGAACTGCCGGGAACTACGGGCCACAACGCGAAAGGCGGAGACACCGTGCAGCGTCTCCGCCCTTCATCGAACGCAGGAGCGAACGTGTCGTTATGCGAATGCCAGCTTGATCAGCGCTTTCTGCTCCAGGGCGTGCGCCTTGGCCGATCCGGTGGCAGGACTCGCGCTCTCGAAACGCTTGATGCTGGTGACGTAACGGCCGCCCAGCGCTTCCTTGATGCGGCGGCGGACGAACGACAACGCACCCATGTTGGCCGGCTCCTCCTGGACCCAGATAAGCTTG
>DATNGX010000459.1:0-2831 GCA_035605755.1 Candidatus Krumholzibacteriia bacterium | reverse complement strand
ACGTGCTCGGTGGCCGGAATCGAGCCCGGCACCACACCGCCGGTGCGCATCTTGGCGCGCAGTTTTTCCGACGCCAGAGCGGCGATGAGCTCGCGCGGGTCATTGTCGATGGGGATCTCCACGTAGGTCTTGATGCTGTGCGGCACCACACGCGCGATGGCCTTGATTTCCTCCACCGTCGACGCTTTGACCTCGAACACGTCCACCACGGCGTGATGCCTGGCTTCGTTGAAGGCGAGCGCAGCGGCCACGTCAGCCGCTTGATCCGCGCCCATGAGGGCGGAAAGATGCCACGCATTTCCCTCGGGCGCGCCAACCACTTCCATCGAGCGCACCAGCTCGTCGAGGCGCGCCACCGGAACCACGAAGCGTCCCAGCATCCACGCATGCGTCGACGCATGATACTCGCGGTAAAGTCCGGCCGCCTTGTCCATGGACAGACCCGCCGGCGGAAACAATCCGGCGTAGTCCACGATGGTGTGAAGCAGGGTGTGCAGCGTGCGCGAATTCACGGGTTCAATAGAGGCAAGATTCGACTGGCCCATTATGCCTTGAGGCACGCGAACACGCCACGAAAAAGAAAACCGGAAGGGCGCCTGTGTGGCGCCACTTCCGGTTCAGCCCTTGCGAGGTTTTGAATGATTGCTACACGTCCCGGCGCGAACGCGAATCGGGGTCACCTGATTCGTTGGCCGAGAGCGAATGGCCCGTCTGACCCGCGTTGGAAGACGGACGCGAAGACGCGCCGCTCTGCTTCCAGCTCGACGCCGCCGGGCTCTGTCCGGCGATCGCGTCCACGTTGATCTCCTCGGACAGCGCGGTCAGGCGCACATCCGCATCCTTCTCCTGGCTCAGAATGCGATCCAGCACGTTGGCGGCCTGGGTCTCGCCCAACAGGTGCGCGTACGTGCGCACGCCGCCGTAGCCTGCAATTTCGTAGTGCTCGATCTTCTGCACGGCCGAGATGATCGCGGCATCCTTCACTTCCGAATCCATGTTCTCCTTGAGAATCTCCTCGGCTTCCTTGAGGAGGCCCTCCATACCCTTGCACTTCTTCCCCACCGGCTGCTGGCCGAATTTGTTGAACACATCCTCGAGCTGAATGGCCTGGTTTTTGGTGATTTCCAGGTGCTGCTCGAGCGACGAGCTGAGCGAGCTGGAATTGGCGGCGCGGATGAGCCTGGGCATGGCCTTGATGATCTGGTTTTCCGAATCGTACAGGTCCTGCAGTTCCTTGATGAACAATTCGCGCAGGGTTTGGTTTTTCATGTGACGTTCTCCTTCCGAACGGATTGTGGCTGATTGTTTCTGGAACGCTGAGAACGCCTCTGCCGCGATCGGCAGCCTCATGGAAGAGGCCATTCGTACCCGGGACGTTACGTGACAATGATGGAGACACCAATCCGCACGGGACCGGATTAGCGCGTCGGGCGAAGCTCGTAAGATGAAAAGTGTGAGGCGGGCTGCGGTCGAATCGAATTGTGTGAGTTGCTACACGCGTGAATCCGGACGCAGCAGATCAGCGGTGATGTTATCCACATGCGGACAGCCGCACAGTCCCATGGTGTTGTCGATTTCACGCTGCAGCATCTCGAGAACACGCGCCACGCCGTGCTCACCGTCGGCGGCGAGTCCCCACAGAACGGGCCGTCCGATCAACACCGCGCGCGCACCCAGCGCGATCGCCTTCACCACATCGAGGCCGCGGCGAATGCCGCCGTCGACGTAAACTTCGGCGCGACCGGCGGCTGCAAGGGCCACATACGGCAGTGCATCAATGGTGGCGGGAAGCGCGTCGAGCTGGCGGCCGCCATGGTTGGACACCACGATGCCGCTGGCACCCGCTTCCACCGCGCGGCGCGCGTCATCCGCGCGCACGATGCCTTTGATGATCACGGGCAATTTCGTAATGCTGCGCAGCCACTCCACATCGCGCCACGAGATGGAGGGATCGATGAAGCTCGAGACGTAAGTCGCGAGCCCCGAACCCGATTCCTGTCCGGCCACCGTTCCCTGTCCGGCTCCCACCAGGTTCTCGACCGAGAGCCCCTGCGGAAGCGCAAAGCGATTGCGCACGTCGCGCTCGCGCGGGCCCAGGATGGGCGCGTCCACGGTGAGCACGATGGCGCGGCATCCGGCCGCTTCCACGCGCGCGACCAGATCACGCGTGGCGTCACGATCCTTGTAGATGTAGAGCTGAAACCAGAGCGGACCGGTGGCGGTGGCGGCGATGTCTTCGACCGACGTGTTGGAGAGCGTGCTCACGATCATGAGGGTGCCCGCACTTCCCGCTGCCCGCGCCGTGGCCAGCTCTCCCTCGGCATGCGCGAGGCGATGAAACGCAGTCGGTGCGATCAGCACCGGCATGGAGACTTCTTCGCCAAGCACCGTGGTGGCGGTGTTGCGTTCCGCCACACCCACCAGTGCGCGAAAATAGAGCGGGATGCGTTCGTACGCCGCGCGGCTCGCGCGCAGCGCCACTTCGTCGAAGGCACCGCCCGCGTAATAATCATAGACGGGCCCGGGCAGCTTCGACTCCGCGAGCCGCTCGAAGTCAAAAATGTTTATCGGCTCGCGCTCGCTCATGACGCGGCCAGGACGCGCCGGACCGCTTCGATCACGTCGTCGACGTCCGCATCGGAGAGTTTGGGGCCAATGGGAAGGCTCACGGTCTCTCGTCCAATGCGAACGGCATTGGGATAGTCTTCGTTCTTCCACTCATACGTCTTCTGATAGTACGGATGCTCCGGGATGCTCAGGTAGTGCACGCCCACGCCGATGTTGTGCTTCTGAATGGCCGCAAGAAAGTCGTCGCGTTTGATACCCGAGCG
>DATNGX010000458.1:0-4215 GCA_035605755.1 Candidatus Krumholzibacteriia bacterium | reverse complement strand
CGATGACAAGCGCAACCAATGCAAAACGATATAGCCGCATTGTCTACTTCTTGCTCTCCGCCAGAAAGTTCAACATGGCCGCCCACGAACGCTTGTCCGCTTTCTCATTGTATGAAAGCGCCGGAATTCCGTGGGAATCGGCGCTGGGATTGCTGAACGAGTGTTTCGCGCCGGCGAACGCGATGAACTCCCAGTCCGCGCCGGCATCGGTCGCAGCCTTCTGAAAGCCTGCCACCTGCTCGGGCGTGATGAGTCCGTCCGCCGCGCCGTGGCACACGAGCATACGGGCCGTCACTTTGCCGGTCGCGGCATCGGTGGGAAGTGCGCCGTGAAAGCTTACGACCGCGTCGAGCGGCATTCCAGCCATCGCGGCCGTCAGCGCCACGCCGCCACCGAAGCAGTAACCGATGGCAGAGATGTGCGTGGCATCGACGCGCTTGTCTGCCTTCAACACATTGTACCCGGCCGTGAAACGATCTGTGCCCGTTTTGGCGTTGGCGCGAACCGCCGAGGCCCACGCACCCGCTTCATCGGGATGCTCCGTGCTCTTGCCGTCGCCGTACATGTCGACAGCGAGCGCCACGTACCCGGCTTCGGCAAGCATCATCGCGCGCTTCTTCGCATAGTCGTTGAGTCCCCACCACTCGTGCACGACGAGCACACCGGGGCGCTTGTCCTTGGCAGCGTCGTCATACGCAAGCTGTCCTTTGAGCGTCGTGGTTCCGTCCTTGTATTCGACGGACTCCATTTTGACGGCGGCGGATGCGGCACCGGCGAGCATGACAATCAATAATGAAAGCAGAACGGACTTCATGATGAACCTCCAAGGGAAAGTTCGGAGATTACTCCGACGAAGAGCGCGGCTCACGCCGCGCTTTGACGACCTCAACGACCATCGGCGTCAGCGACAGCGCGATGATCGCGAGCACGGCGATACTGAAGTTTTCCTTCACGACGGGCAGCCCGCCGAAAAAATAACCAAGCAGCGCGAACAAACACACCCAAAACGTGCCGCCGGCAATGCTGAAAGCAAGGAACCGGGGGTAGTGCATTCGCCCGATGCCGGCCACGAAGGGCGCAAAGGTGCGAATGATGGGCACGAAGCGCGCGAGCACAAGGGTCTTGCCGCCGTGCTTCGCGAAGAAGTCGCGGGTGCGGAACAGGTATTCCTGTTTGAAAAAGCGGCTGCGCTCGTGAAACACGCGCGGGCCGACGTGGCGGCCGATGAGGTAGTTGAGGTTGTCGCCGATGACGGCGGCGGCAATCAGGAGCGGGACCAGAATCCGGATCTCGAGGGCGCCCGCCCCGGCCAGGGCTCCGGCCGCAAACAGGAGCGAATCACCGGGCAGAAACGGAGTCACCACCAGTCCCGTTTCCATGAATACGACGGCGAACAGAATGCCGTACGCCCACACGCCGTAGGTCTGCACCAGGTCGAGCAGGTGTTTGTCGACGTGGAGGAAGAGATCGATGATGTGCTTGATTGAATCCATTGGCGCGGTGGGATGTGGCGCCAATTTATCAGGAAACGCGAAGTGCTTGCAAGCCGCGCGACTAACTGGCCATGGAAGCGATCAAACGCCGCGTGGCGGCGCCCGCGTACGCGCCCACGAAGCCGACCACGAGGGCGATCAGCGTGGCGTGGTGTCCGTGCACGAGGCCGAAGGCGGGAATCCACACAGACACCGCGAGCGCGAACACCCACGCGCGCGCGGGGCCGGCAAAGCCGAGCGTCGCCGTGGCCACCAGGATCATGGCGGCCGTGATGCCGGTATCGTCCCAGGCGGGACGCGAATCGATCCACGTAATGGCCGCGCCAAACGCGAGCGCCAGAACGAGCAATATCCAGAACGATCGATTCATCACGGAACACTCCTTCGCGGGTCTGTCACCCGTTCCTACGCCGGAGGCGGCGCCGCGTTCCGAAAAATCCGATGGGAAGCCCTACGGGGAAGGAAAGGCGTAAAGCGTGACGGCAATGTAATGACAGGCACATCCGGCCAGCACGAACAGGTGCCAGATCAGGTGGCTGTAGCGCAGGCGGTCGGCGGCAAAGAATGCCACGCCCAGCGTGTACGCGATGCCGCCCGCCGCGATCCAGAATAGCCCCCAGTGATTCATGTGCAACCAGAGCGGTTTGAGCCCCACGACGAGCATCCATCCGAGCAAGAGATAGATGAGCGTCGAGAGGGTGGGATAGCGAACGCGGCTGATCGCGGTCAGCACCACTCCAACGATGGCAAAGGTCCACACAAATGCGAGCAGCGTCCAGCCCCACGGGCCCCACAGGGCGCCCAGCATGAACGGTGTGTAGGATCCGGCGATCAGGAGGAAGATGGCGCCATGATCGATGATGCGGCACACGAACTTGGCGCGCCCGCGCGGAAGGCCGTGGTAGACCATCGACGCGGCGAACATGAGGACGATGGTGGAAGCGTAAATACCGCACGCAATGATGCGATGTGCATCACCGGAGCGCAGCGCGTTGGCAACGAGAAGCGGAGCGGCAATCAGCGCGAAGAACAGACCGACGCCGTGGCTGACACTGTTGGCCACCTCTTCGCGGTAGGTCTGGGCGCGTGAGCGCAGGCGCGGCACGCGGCAAACGGTGCGAAGTTGGATCAGCTGAGACGTGATCGTTGGCCGGTTGGTGGTTTCCATGTTGCGCGTCACAAACGATATCCCAACTCAGAGCGCAAAAAACATACCGTGCAGCGCAGGGCACATATTGCCTAATCCCACTTCCCTCTTCCGCGCGACAACGCGTACTTCCCCGAACCCAGGCAGTAGACCGCGAGGCCGCCGAACGCAAACAACGCTTCCAGCTCGACACCCCACGAACCGCCGCGCGGGTCGAGCCCGAGGGCGTCCGTGCGCGCCAGGAGCACGGCAAACACCATGTTCAGGAAGACCACCGCGCCGGCCGGCCGCGTGAAGATGCCGGCGATCAGGAGAATGGGTGCCACGATTTCGCCGACATACACGCCGTAGCGTATGAAGCCCGGCAGGTGATGTGCGGCCAGCATCGACGTCATCCAGTCGACGCCACCTTTTGCCTTGGCGATACCGTGGAACAGGAGCAGCACTCCGACCATGAGCCGGAGGATCAGCTTGCCCGTGTCCTCGCACTTGTCAAAGATATGCATCAGTCGTTTCCTTTCCAAGAATCAGTCGCCGGTGGGGACGATTCCTTCGCCTTCAACCATGAGAATCACGCTGCGTTTGGGTGAGCGGGGCCGATGCGGGACGCCTTTGGGGATGACGTAGCCCTGTTGGGGCCCCAGCTCGACGGTCCGGTCTTCCATGTCGATGATGAAAAGACCCGACACGCAGAAGAAGAACTCGTCCAGGTCGTCATGCTTGTGCCAGTGGTACTCGCCTTCCACCACGCCCAGGCGCACCACCGACTCGTTCACCTTGCACAGCGTCTGGTTGAACCACTTGTGCGGGCAGGCGTCGGCGAGCATCTGAATGTCGATTCTCTCCAGCGGCGCAAACGCAATGTCCATGCGCGTCACGTATGAATAGTCATTCGAATTGGACATGAGTGATCTCCTAGAGTCCGGCTTTGTCCCACTTGGTGCGCGTGTCGATCACGAGTTTCTCCACCTTGGCGCACACCTTCTTGAAATACTCGTCGGCCTTGGCCTGGTCGAACTTGGGATACCCCTCCCCCTCCTTATATAGGCCGATGGAGGAAGGGGCGGGATAGGCGGAATATGTATTGGGCGCCGGGTTGGGGGTGGCGAGATCGTCGGAGTATTTCTCTTTGTGCACGAGCTTCGGGTCCACGGCCTGCACGAAGGCGGTCTCGTTCCAGCCCGCGTGGCCGCCATCCTGCTTGAACACTTCCAGCGTCACATCGGAACAGTAGCTCCACCAGTTGATAACGAGGGTGCGAACGTGCGCTTCGCGGCCGACGTCGGCGGCCACCGCGTTGAGCACCGCCGTCTGCGGGCCGCCGTGTCCGTTCACCACGATGATGTTCTTGAAGCCATTCTTGGCCAACCCGGCCAGCACGTCGTGCAGATAGGCGCGGTACGCCGCCTCCGTGATGGAGAACGACCCCGCGTACGCGTCCATCGCACCCGTCATTCCGTAGGGAACGATGGGCGCCACCATCGCGTTCACGTTGGGCGCAATCTGCTTTGCGATCGCAACCGGCGCGGTGATGTCGGCGCCGTTGTTGATCACACCGTGCGGCTCGAGTGTTCC
>DATNGX010000457.1:0-4707 GCA_035605755.1 Candidatus Krumholzibacteriia bacterium | reverse complement strand
GACGACGTGGTCGACGTCACCAATCTGCAGCGCCAGGTCATCTTCACCATGGAGGACGTGGGACAGAACAAAGCGCGCGCCGCGTGCGCCCGCCTGCATGCGCTCAATCCCCACGTGCAATTGACCGCGTATCCCGAGCGTCTGACCCGTGAGAACGCGCACGCATACCTCAGGGACCATGACATCGTGATCGACGGCTCCGACAATTTTTCGACGCGCTATCTCGTCAATGACACCTGCGCCGCGCTCGGCATTGCGCACGTGCACGGCAGCGTGCTCCGCTTCGAAGGCCAGGTAAGCCTCTTCGGCGGAGACGGTCCGTGTTACCGTTGCCTCTTTCCCGAGCCGCCCCGTCCGGGTGACGCGCCCGACTGTGCCGAAGCCGGCGTGCTGGGAGTGTTGCCGGGAATGATCGGCTCCATTCAGGCAGCGGAGGCGATCAAGTGGGTTCTGCATGCGGGCACCTCACTTTCCGGCCGCCTCTTGCGCATCGACGCGCTCAACATGAAATTCACCGAGGTCGCGATTGCGCGCGACCCGGCGTGTCCCGTGTGTGGAGATCATCGCAACGTTCCGTCACCGCCGGGCGAGACCGCACGCGCGCCGGCACGGCCAAAGGAGAATCGCGTGTCCATTCCTGAAATCAGCGTCAAAGAATTGAAACGGCGTCTCGATGCTGGAGACAGCCTGGTCCTTGTCGACGTGCGCGAACCGCACGAACACTCCGCCGGCAACATCGGCGGCACCCTGATTCCGATGGGCGAGATTCCCGCGCGCATGGACGAGCTGGATGCGGACCAGGAAATCGTCGTGTACTGCCGGACCGGCAACCGCTCCACGCGCGTGGCCGAGTTCCTGCAGGACTCCGGCTTCGACAAGGTGCTGAATCTCACGGGCGGAATTCGCGCCTGGTCCAACGAGATCGATCCGTCGGTCGGAAAATTCTAGCGGTGCGGGTCGGTGGCGGCGGCATCGGCCAGAAAGCAGAGCCGCTTGTCGACGTCGACCTGCGACTCGTGCAGCGCGCGCAGGATGCGGCGCGGATAACGGCCCTGCGGGTCGCGCTCGGCCAGATCGATCAGCTCGCGGTCCATGGCGCCGGCGTCGCTGTGAAGCACTTCCACGGTCGGGCGATGCAGCAGGCGATGGTCGCTGTTCTGGCGTGACACCACGCCGATCTCTCCCCCGTCCAGCTCCACGATGGTTCCCACCGGATACAGTCCCATGGCCTGCACGAACACCTTCGGGATGAAGGGATCGAAGATGTTGCCCGCGTTGGCGACGATGAACTGCAGCGCCTGATCGGGCGTGATCGGCTCTTTCTGATAGATGCGGTACGCCGTCATGGCGTCGTAGTAATCGGCCACGGTGACGATGCGGCTGAACAGGCGCAGCTTCCATCCGCCGGGGCGCTGCGGATAGCCGTTGCCGTTGAACTGCGCGTGGTGCTGGGCGGCCACGAACATGGCGTCGGTGGAATCGCGCAGTGCATTCACGCGCGAGAGCTCCTTCACACCGAAGAAGGTGTGGTACTTCATGAGCTCCCACTCGCGCTCGGAGAGTTTTCCGTTGGAATTGAGAATGGTGGCGGGAATGTACGTCTTCCCGATGTCGTGCAGGAGTGCCGCCAGCCCCAGTCGCGCCACGTCCGCTTTTTCCAGGCGCATGCGGTCTCCGATGAGCATCGAATAGATGCACACGTTCACCGAGTGCGCGAACGTGTACGCGTCGAAGCTCTTGATGCTGGCGAGACCGACGAGCACGGATTCGTCCATCTTGATGAGGTCCACCATCTGCTGCGTGAGGCGCTTGGCCTTGCGCACCTGGAGCACCTGCTTCTCTTCCGCGGTGCGCAGCACGTTGCCCATGAGCGCCACGGTGCGGAAGTACACACGATTGCTCTCTTCGCGCACGTCGGTGACGTGGCGCTTCACTTCGGTCAGACGCGTCTCCCGCTCCACATGGCGCGCGGCGGTGAACGACGTGCAACCCGCCGCCGACAGGCGGCGTTCAATTTCAGCCGGGGCCTCTTCGCCGCCTTCGACCGAGAAAAACAAGGTGAGGAACGCAGCAGCACTTTGTTCGTCGGCAGACGATGTGATTTCAATCGCCTCGATCTCGCGCCTTTTCATTTCCTCCGTCCAGAATTCGAACGGCGCGTAGTGCTGCGGGTCGGCGGCGATACGGTGCTCATTGAGAAGCAGGAACTCGTTGGAAAGGCGCAGCACGACACGGCCCTCGCGCTCGAGCACGCGGCGCAGGGTCTGCATGAGGTCGGCCAGCGCGCGTTGTGACGCGCGGTTGTTGGAGCTGTAGAGGCGCAGCGTCTTGGACGCCGCGAACAGGCGGATGACGAGCTCTTCGCCGTTGTGCTCGAGGAACTCGCGCTCTTCGGGCGTGCGGCCGTCGTCCTCGCCCATCCGGGCGGCCGGTTCCAGCTCGGTGCCGTACAGACGTGTTTCGCTCATGACGTCATCACGTAGGTTGCGCCCGCTGCGGGCGAGCCGGCCATGGCCGACGTCAGTGCCTGGTGCGCGCGCTGCGCGCGTTGACGCACCACCTCGGCCGGATCCTCGCTGAGACGCGCCAGGAGCTCGAGGGCTCCGGCGTCGTGGATTCTCTCCAGCGCGCGAATGGCGAGCAGTTTCGCGTCGGGACCCTTGGCGATCGGGAGCAGGCGTCGTTTTTCCACCATGGCGCGCAGTTGGACAACCGTCGAGGCGTCGCCCACGTGACCGAGCGTCTTGAAAATGGCCTCCTGCTCGTCGGTGCTGCGCTCGGCATTCTCCTTCGCAAACGCCATCTCGGTGAGACGCTCGCGCACGCGCGGCTCTCTCCGCTCGCACAGGGCATCGAGCACCTTGAGGCGCACGCGACGATCGAGATCGCCGAGCGATGCGAGCAGAAGATTGGTGGTGTCGGCGTCGTCGTGGGTGGCGATCCAACCCAGCATCTCCAGCTTCACGCGCGCGTCGGGGTAAAAAACCAGCTCGCGCAAACGCGGTGAGAGTGCCGCGAGCTGGAGTGAGCGCGCGAGGTACACCGCGTCGACGGCAATCTCGGGCTGCTCCACATCCAGCCTGTCGATCACCGTGTGCGCGATGGCGGGCGAGATGGTCATGATGGCGTCGCAAATGCGGCGGTGAAGCTGCGGCGAACCGCCGCGGTGCAGCGCGCGCACCAGCGGCTCGACGGCGGGCTCGCCGATCGCGACCGTGTAGGCCAGGATACTGCCGGCGTGCCCGTCCGCCTCCGGCAGCCCTTCGAGCAGCGAGTCCATCAGCTCGCGGTTCGCCGCGCGGGCGAGGAGCTTTTCGCCGAAACGGCGCACGCTTTCGGGAAGGTCGGGGCGCGACTGAAACTCGCGCACGCAGCACACCACGCGCTCGAGCGTGGTGGCGCGCCGCTCGGTGACGGCGAACTCGAGCAGGCGCTCGAGTATGGATGACACGTCGCGCACGCCGGCGGGATTTTCGGGCATGAGCTCGAACACGTAGAACGACTCGAAGAAGGCGGCGATGCCGTCCTCGGTGCGGTCGCGTTCGCATTCCGCGCGGTAGATCTCGAGCTCGTCGACGGGAATACTGAAGACTCCCCGCAGCATGCGCTGGTACTCGAGCTCCGCTTCCTCCGGGCTCGCCTGCGGATGATGCCGCCGCGATACTTCGCGCAGCATGCTGTCGATCGACACCAAGGAGTCCGAGCGGTGCACGATGACGCGGCCCTTGTCGTTCAGGCTTGGAATCAGCTCGTCGTGGTCGGCGGTTTCCTCGAGACCGGGCTTTTCTTCGAGCTGTTCCTTGCGCTGCGGCTCGAGATAGTCATCCAGCACGCGGTAGGCAATGTGCTGGAAGTCCGCGTTCCAGAAACGCGTGACCACGTCGTCTTCGTTGTTCGTGGAGTGAAGCTCGTCGGCTAGAATGCGCACGAGCCGTTCCATCTCCTCGCTGATCGCAGAGGGCGAGATGGTGATCTCGCCGATGCCGTCCTTGAACAGAATGAAAGCGAGGCTCTCGTCGCGGCGCAGGTTCTCGTACACGACACTCTCGTGCCAGTGAATCGAGAACTGTTCGATGGTAAGCTGCAGCTCGTCCTCGCGCGCGAAGAACTCGCGCAGCGTCGTGACCATCTCGTCGCGGAACTGCTCCAGGCGCGGATTGTTGTCCGCGTAGATCTTCCGGCCGCTCACCAGCTTGGAGAGCGCCTTGAGCACGCGCTCAACGGCCTGCGGCCCCGAAGCGGAATTTGGTATTTCGACCACGGCGTGGCTTATCCTTAAGGTGCAAAGGGACGGTTGACGGGAGCCCTGCAAAGGCAGCAACCACCGTGCCACGCAATAACTTGTCTCAAAAACTGGCCCGAGCGGTCCGCTTTGTGCATAATGCGTCGGGCTCCGGCGTCACCGGGGCCTGTTTGACATCATGAAACGTGCATTTTTACTGATACTTACCGCTCTCGTCGCGATGGCTGCCATCTTCTCCGGCAACTACAGCGCGTCGGGCAGCCAGCCCACCCTGGTCGCAACTCGCGACTTGAGCGAGGCGGAAGTGCGACGCGGGATGGAGCTGGTTTTCCGGGCCCAGGTGCGGGACCTCCTGTCGTGGACGGACTCGCTTTCGGCCGAGTGCAGCGACCAGCCCATGTACCACATCATGCGCGCGCGCCTGATCCGCGAGCTGGTGCCGGTCGACGACGAGACCGATACCG
>DATNGX010000456.1:0-2440 GCA_035605755.1 Candidatus Krumholzibacteriia bacterium | reverse complement strand
CAGTGCGATGGCAGCGACAAGCGCGGCGGCAATCACTGCATCACGCAGTCTCGCCCTGCGCCGGGGTCGTGCAAGATCGACGCGCCCGTCCACGACAGTGGGAATGGGTCCACCACGCAATGCCTCGTGGTCGGCCACGATTGATCGGAAGCGGCCTTCGCACTCCGCGCAACCGCGGATGTGCTCCATTGTTGTGGGCGCGTCGTCCGGCTCCAACAGACCTGTCGCCAGGTCAATGAGCTCTGACTCCGTGGGGTGCGCATTCATCAATCGTTCTCACTCCTCGCTTCCCCTTCAGTGTCGCCTCTCAATAGATCCCACAGTGCAAGAAACGTCCCGGTCGGAGCATCCCCCGCGTTAAAACCCTTTGCGTTCATGCATTCGCGCAGCGCACGCCGTGTGCGCGTCAACAGCATGTCGACTCCCGGTGCGGTCATTCTCACGTCGGGGTGGGCCGCGATCTTCTTGCTGGGCAGGTCGAGAAAGACTCGCAGGAACCACACGGACCGCGCCCGTGGCGTCATCTTGCTCATGCAGCCACAGATTGCGTCAACGAATTCCGAGCGCTGGATGTTCGCTTCGGAACTGTTGGACGATCGAGGCCGTGGCGGCGTCACGAGGTCGACAAGCTTTTGCTCGAGATTGTGGGCCCGCCCCTGTTTGCGAAGGATGTCCACGAGGCCGTTACGGGCCAGCGTCGATACGTAAGCACAGATTCGCGCCGGGCTCGGCGGGTCGTCGGGGGGTTCGGAATCGAGGCGACGGAGAAACACCATCGCCTTTTCCGACGCGATGTCGCGTGCGTCTTCCGGGTCGATGCGACCGTACGTTTCACCGTGGGCTCGAACATAGTAGGTGAGGCCCACATTGAGCAGGAGCCACATCTCCGACAACAGGCGATTGCGCTCCCGGTCGCTCGAGGCGCGCTTCCAGGATTCACACAGGTCGGTCAGGCGGCCGGGCCATTTCCAACCGCTGATATCCTCTATGGGAGATGGGTCAGACAAGCAGATTCATCCCGGATTGATTGACGCGCAGGGTGTTTCTCTACCGGAGAACTTGGGCTTTCACGCGCCGGTGACGCCGCTAACGAATCCTACTTGGCCCGGGCGACGAAGTACACCCCGACCGCGATCAACAATATCGGAAAGATCGGCTGGCTCAACACACCCAGCGAGTTCAATAGCCAGATTATCCCCACCGCCACCAGCACCAGACCCGTTCTCGGCGATCCTTTGAAAGTGCGCTTGGTTTCCGCAGTAGAACTGGACTGCGAAGCGGCATCACTTGCATTTGCAATTGTTTCGGACGATGTGCTCGTGCCGCTGTCGAGCTTGTCTTTGAGTGAATCCTTGCGTTTTTCGTACTCGTTCTCGAGCAAATGCACACCGGTTGTAACGGCGTGCGAAACGCGATCAGCGGCGCGATCGAGACGCTCTTCCCACTCTTTTTGATCCATGTTTGCCATCCTAATGTGACCTCGAAGACACCGTCAATCGACTATCGGCGGGGTAGGGGTGTCAATTTATTATTGACACGAATTTGGTAAGAGGCGCAACTTCATGATGTTGGTACCAACTGACCGGCGACAGTTCCGTCTCCGGTCCACGAAAGGAAGGAACCATCATGGCGGCTAAGAGGAGAACAAAAGCCAAAGCCAAGAGAAAGACCAAGCGCAAGGTTCGCCGCGCGAAGCGCAAAGTCGGCGGAGTACGCCGCAAGGTGAGACGCAAGGTCCGCCGCGCAAAGCGCAAGGTGGGACGCAAGGTCCGCCGCGTAAAGCGCAAAGTCCGTCGCAAGGTTCGTCGCAGAGTCGCGGCGAAAGCGATGGAAGGGATGGAGATGTAGCCCACCCGGGCACTCTCCCGTTTCTCCAGGGAAGGAAGACCGCTGGTCTTCCTTCCTTTTTTTTGTGCTACGATGACGCTGCGGCATTCGTCGCATTCTCCTCTCCATATCCTCCCGATTGCATTGCATCTGTTGTCGCGCGTCGTCGCGACCGGGAGGTCATCTCGTGCATACCACCGTATATTCCGGCGCCATCGTCGGCATCGAAGGGCTCGTTGTAGAGGTCGAGGTCGACATTGCGCGCGGCATTCCCGCGTTCTCCGTGGTGGGGCTGCCCAACGCCGCTGTGCGCGAAGCGCGCGAGCGGGTGACGTCCGCCATCAAGAACTCGGGCTGCCATTTTCCGCTCGAGCGCATCACGTGCAACCTGGCTCCCGCCGACGTGAAGAAGGAGGGCTCGGCGCACGACCTCGCCATTGCCATCGGCATCCTCTTGGCGTCGGGCCAGGCGGAAGCGACCACCGCGCGGACAATCTTCATCGGCGAGCTGGCGCTCGACGGATCGCTCCGCCGTGTGCCGGGTGTGCTGCCGATTCTCTTGCACGCGCGCGCGCGGGACTTCGCGCGCGCGGTGATCCCGTTCGCCAATGTT
>DATNGX010000455.1:0-7927 GCA_035605755.1 Candidatus Krumholzibacteriia bacterium | reverse complement strand
GTGGGAAGCTCGGAGGCCAGCACGGGCACAAGATTGCCGTTCACGTCGTAATCGAGAACGGGATCGTAGATGTGGCGCAGCACGAACAGCTCGTAGGCCGTGGTGTAGAGCACCCAGTTGAGAGTCTTGCACTCGGAGTCGAGGCGGCGAATCACCGTGCCGCCGTCGCGGGGCGTCGCCGATGCGAGCAGAGAATCCGAAGGGGCGTTCTGGGCCTGCTGCGCTTTCTTTCCGCAGCCCGACAGGGCAGCGCACAGTGCCGCAATGATGACCAGTGGACCAAATACCCGGCGCATGGCCGAACCTCCTCGTGACTCCCGCGGCGCGCATGTTCGCGGCCGGGCGAGAGTGTAGCACCGGCCGTGCCGGTCGACGAACAATAAAGAGGCCCGGCGCGCGACCAGGCGCGAGCGTCTAAATGCTTGCCATATTTTGAGCTAAGGAATTTCCGCAGCACCTGTGTATGGGGGCGGAGCCAACTGGCTACTTTACAGCCACTGTCGCCTATGCTATACTGGCGCAGCGAGTTAGGTTGCTGCGAGAGATCGCACGTCGGCCCATTCGGGCCATGACTCCTCAGCGTTTGGCAAACGCGAAGTCTGGTTAGCGAACGCTCGGGCTCGGAGATCGCAATGAGTACCGCGCGGAGGTATCCCATATGTTGAGCACGAAAAAGGGCATCGTGCTCGCCCTTTGCCTGGTTTTCATCCAGGCAGGCGCTGCATTCGCAGAGCCTTCGTTTCTGATCTATCCCAACGTACCCACGGTTTTCCGTTACGACGTGAACCGCTATGAAGTCGTGAGCAGCGGCGACGCGCTCCGCTTCAATCCGCAGTTCGCGGTCGGGAATTACATGCTGTGGGATCGTGTCGACGGACGCATTCCGTACGAAGTGTACGGGGCGCCGCAGATTGTCGGTCTCGAACCGACGACCGGCACCAGCGAGTTCGTCTGCTACAACGACGAGTTCGACCTGATCATCGACGGGTTCGGAACGCAACCGTTCACCATCGGCAACCTGTACCTTCGCTTCTGGCCGTATCAGGCGCAGACTTCGGCGGTGCTCACCATCGACGGCCACGTCACGGATCGCATGATCGTTCCGCTGGCGTCACTCGAGGTCGCGACCCCGGTGCAGGACGGGTATTACTCGAACACCCGCGTGCACCACGTGGAATGGACCGGTGCCGGCGCGATGGAGATCGTTGCCTTCTCCGACAAGGACGGCGACGGCCGCTACACGGGCACGCCGGCGTTTCGCATCACGTCGCGCTACACGCCCGTCGCGACGCTGCCGTCAACGTGGGGAAAGGTCAAGTCGCTGTACCGCTGATCGCGAGTGCTCGAGATTTGGGAAGAGGGCGCGCGTGCCTGTCACGCGCGCTTTATTTTTTTGGCAGGCGGTGCTACGACATGCTTCGGATGATTGCGTGCATCTCGTCGTCGGAGAGAATGTGGTCGGATTGTTTGGCGGCCTCGAAGATGCGGTCCACCAGCGCGTCGCTCACCGTGATACCGCGGTGCTCGAGCCAGAAGCGCACGTTTGATTTTCCGCTCATCGGTCCCACTTCGATGATCTGCTCGAGGCCGAATTCGTCGGCCGGGACACCGCTGTAGATGCGGTTCGCGAGCAGCGCATCGCCCCGCCTGTATGCCTTCACGATGGCGTCCGCGTGCACCCCGGTCTGGGTGCGGAAGGCATCTTTTCCAAGCACGGGATAGTTGTCCGGCAGCGGCACGCGGCAGTACTGCGCGACGCGTCTGGCGTATTCCGGCAGTTTGGTGAGGTCGCGGTCGAACAATCCCATCAGCTTGAAGTTCACCATCAGCATGTCGACGGGTGTGTTGCCGACACGCTCGCCGATGCCGAGCATGGAGCCGTGCACGCGGTCCGCGCCGGCGAGGTGCGCCGCGATGGTGTTGGCGACGCCGAGGTCGCGGTCGCGATGGCCGTGCCAGTCGACACCGATGTTCTTGCCCGATTTCTCCACCAGTCCGCGCACAAAGCGCACCACCGCCTCGGCGCCGGGCGGTGTCGCGTGGCCCACCGTGTCCGAGATGCACAGGCGTTCGACATCGTGATCGATCGCCATGCCGTAAAGGCGCTCGAGCGTTTCCGGGCGCGAGCGCGTGGTGTCCTCGGTGACGTACATCACCGGCACGTCATTCTTGTGTGCAAACTCGATGGCTTCTTCGCTCACCTTGAGCATGCGGTCCACGGTCCAGTCCTCGGCGAACTGCCGGATGGGGCTGGAGAAGATGAACAGCGCCGCCTGCACCTTGATGCCCGAGCGCTGCTGAATCTCGATGATGGGCTTGATGTCGTTGGGATGCGTGCGCGCCGCGCAGTACGGGTAGAGCTTCATCTTGTGGCGCGCGAGCTCCTGGCAGATGGCGAGCACATCCTCGAAGGCGTGCGGTCCGGCAGCCGGAAGCCCGATGGCGGCCGAGTACAACCCGAGATCCTCCATGTAATGGAGCAGCTCCAGTTTTTCCGGAATGGACGGATTGAAAACCGACGGCGACTGCAGCCCGTCGCGCAGGGTCTCGTCGTTCAGCTTGAGTGGATAGCGCGGCGTTGGCGGCCGTGGATTCCAGTCATGGATCAGTGGATCGAGCGCGGAAGATGACATACAGATACCCGACGCGACGCTACCACGCTCATCTCCCTTCAGCAAGCCTTTTGCCGCACGGGGCGGGACTTGCGCAGTGTTACGCGCGCGCTTAGAGTTGGGGCATGGCTGCTCCATCCACCTCGCGCGCGTCTCTCGATCTCGAGGCTGCGGTCAAGCATCTGCGCCGCACCGACCCGGTGCTGGCGGCGCTCATCGATCGCGTGGGTCCCTACGAGATGCGGGAAGGACGCAATGCGTTCGAGGTGATGCTGCGCACAATCGTCTCGCAGCAGCTTTCGGGCAAGGCGGCTGACAGCATCTACGGACGACTGGCGGCGGCGATGGGCGCAAGATCGCCGCGACCGGAACATCTCCTGTTACTGAGCGAAGAGCAGTTGCGCGCGTGCGGCCTCTCGCGGTCGAAGGCGCTCTACGTGCGCAATGTGGCCGAGCACTTCGAAGAGAAGCGCTACACGCTGCGCTCCTTCTCCCGGCTCGACGACGATGCGGTCATCGAAGCGCTCACCACCATCAAGGGCGTGGGCGAATGGTCCGCGCACATCTTCCTCATGTTCGCGCTCCGTCGCGCCGACGTGTTTCCCATCGGCGACCTCGGCCTGCGCAAGGGCATGCTGAAGACATACAGTCTGCGCGCCAACACCAAGCCCGCCAGGCTCCACAAGATTGCAGAGGTGTGGCGGCCATACAGGACGGTGGGAAGCCTCTATATGTGGCGTAACTACGATAACGGTTGATCCACCCTTTTCCTTTCCTACAAAAGAAAGACGCCGCCCACTTTATGCGGGCGGCGTCTTTATTTATGAACAGGGCGGCGTGTCTCTTACTGCAGCAGCGGAAGCTCCGAAGCGATCTGAAGATCGATCGCCGAATCCAGCGCGTGCTCGACCTGGGCCCAGCGTGCCGCCGTCTTGACGTCCACGGCCTTGGTCATTTTGGACACGTATTTCTTCAGCAGGCTGGTGCGCGATTCCTGCAGCTTGAACCCGCGCTTGATGAGGTCCTTCGCCGCTTCGTCGGTCATCGAGTTGTAGGCGGCGGCGTAGTCCTTGATCATTGTGACGCGCTGGTCGTTGAGCTTGGTGAGCTCGGTCTCATATTCTGAATAGACCGGCCAGAACTTGGCCGATGAAGCCTCATCCATCTGCATTGCCTTCGTGACGATCGCGCGCTTGTTCGTGCGCAGATCGGAGCGCATGAGCTCGACGAGGTCGTTGGTGCTCGCCATCACGGGCGCGGCCAGCGCGAGAAGCATGAGGGCGGCCAGAGTTACTTTCTTGAAATTCATTTTTCCGGGCTCCTTTGAAGCAGAGGTTCGCGTGTTTGGTTGCTAGTTGCAGCAGCCGTCTACCTGCTCGGTTGCTGATTCGTGCTTACTTCCCCTTGGGGGGATAGTTCTGAAAGATGCGCGCCGTGACGTCGTTGATGCGCGCTTCCACTTTTTCGGGAGGACTGCCGGGCTCGACCACGCCGGTGGCGCTGCCGCGCCACGCCAGCTGATTGCTCTTGGCATTGACCATGTCCACGATCAGCGTGCCTTCCGTGTACTGGTACACGTCCACATTTCGTCCCAGTCCGCCGCCCCAGTAGCTGCCCGCGTACGTGTAACCCCAGTCCGTCACGTCGATCTTGTCCTTCAGCCCGACGTAGTACACCAGCTGCACGTCCGGATTGTCTTCCGTCAGGGTGAAACCCTTGGCCGCCATCTGGGTGTTGACTGCATTCTTGATGCGGTTGTCGAGCAGGCTGTTGTTCTGCATCGCCTGCGTGGCGCTGCCGTTGGCGTTCGTCATCGTCCGGTCGATCCACTTATATGTATGGAACGCGGAAAAGTTCGAATCCATGTCGTAGTCATACTTGATGTCATAACCGGACGAGCAGCCGGCGAGGAGCGCGACGCCGGCAAGCGCCGCAATCAAATTGAGTCTCATATGTCCTCCTGATTGGAAAACCTGGGGCGAAGCGCCGTGGGTAACCACAGGCTAAGGCCATGTGGCGTAAGTGTCAAGATAGGGGCTTACTGTACGAGTTGTGAGCGCATGCGACGAGCGGCGATGGGCATCGCAATCGCCGCCATGAGCAGCAGCACCGCGATGTTCACGGCCGGAAATGGCGCCGAAGGACCGACCGCAAGCATTTCCCCGATGGCGCTCATGGCCTGGCCGGTGGGAAGCGCATGCGCCACGGCACGCATTCCCGCAGGCACAATCTCCAACGGCCACCAGCATCCACCCAGTGCCGCGAGGACCAGTGAAATCATGACTCCAATGGCGCCCGCCTTCTCGCTCGACTTGAAGAACGACGCCGCCATCATTCCGATCGACGCCGCCGCCAGCATGAACGCAAACACTACGAGGCCAAAATTGATCCAATTCACATTCATGTGCACGTGCAGCAGCAGGGAACCGACGCCGAGAATGATGACCACCTGGAACGCGGCCCAGATCAACCGCGCCGCGATCTCGCCGAGCAACAGATCTCGCGGCGTCGCCGGACTCATGACGATGCGCTTTATCTTCCCCGTACGCAGGTCATCCACCCAGAGCGACAGGAAGAACGTCATCACCTGGAACATGATGTACATGATGAGCATGGCCGGGAGCATGCGCTCTTTTCCGGAGGCGATCTTGGGAGCAGCGCCCCGAGTTTCAGTAACCAGTTCGAGAGAACGTGCCGCTCCAAAGGGATTACCAGGGCGAGACGGAACGTACTCCTTGTCCATCTCCCGGAACGCCATCGCGTAGGCAAATTCGCGCATCACCGCACTGACTGATTGAGCCCGCATGGCATCCGCTTCGCCTTGTATCACGGCGATGTTGATTTTGCTCCCGGCGGCGTATTTCTCGATCATGCTGTCCGGCAAGATCACGGCGATACCGTCGGCGCCGACCTCGAACCCACGATACGCGAGATAATCTTTCGCAAGATTGGCCGTCCATTCGGGGTTGATACCGGTTTCGAGCTTGATCCTGGTCGGGCTCGGCGGACCGTCGCTTCCAAACATCGAACCGAAGAGCCATGCCATCGCGATGGGTGCGGCCAACGACCAGATCAGCGATTCCTTGTCGCGCAGCGCGAGCGTGAGCTCGAGCTTTGCAATCTTCCACCAGTTGCCGCGCATCTAGAGAATCCTCTTCCGGCTCATGAGAATGCCGGCGACGAAGAATCCGCCGCAGAGCGCAAACATGACCGGGAGCGAGACGCCCAGCGGCCGTCCGGTGAGGCAATGCGTGAGGGCGAGGTTTACCATGCCGGTTGGAATCAGCTTCGTGATGGCCTGAAATCCTGCCGGCGTGAAGTCGACAGGGAAGAAGCCGCCGCCGAGAAGTGACAGAAACACCATCGAGATGGAGCTGATGGCGGAAACGGCGCGGGTCGAGCTCGAAAGCGAGAACACGACTCCGTTCCAGCCCGAGACAAAAAGCGCGAGCGCGAAGATGATCAACACCGCGGTGCTCAGGCCGTGTGGCGGGATGCGCCAGATGAGCCCGCCCAGCGTGCCCGCGACGATGCCCACAACGAAAGCGAAAGACGCCGTGTACAGCCGCTGCTGAATCGCGACCGACCATGGTGATATGGGAGCGGTGACGAAGCGGCGTGTCACGTGATTGGCGCGGTCGCGCAGGAAGCGATGCTCGAGGTTCAGCGCCACCGAGAGCAGCCCGAACATGACCAGGCCGGGGAAGAACATCGCGGCCAGGTTGAAGTCATTCGACTCGGTGTCCTTTTCTTTCTCTACGATGGTCACGTCGATATTGCGTATGGCGGAGAGTCCTCGCATTGACTGTGACGTTCCGTAGAAAGCCTGCGATATCCTGCCGATCTCCTCGACCGTCGGCTTGTGATCGAGACTGTTGATCTGCGTAAGCGGCTGCTGGAACTGTCCCACCAGTCCGTCGCCGATCACGGTGAGCGAACGCACAATGCCCTCTGCGATCTGAGGGCCGATGTAATGGCGTGGATTCTTGTAGAGCATGAGTTGCTGCGGCTTCATGGCAAGCACGCTCTCACCGAATCCGTCGGGAATCACGAGTGCTGCGGACGCCGTCTCCTTCTTGAACATCTCGTCGACTTGCGTCATGTCCTTCGCATCGACGAGCGTGATCATGTCCGCGACCGGGCCCTGGCCCAACGCGCTCTTCACGAGCTTCGAGACCAACGAGCTGTCCTGGTCGACGATTGCCATCGTGGTCCTGGGCGGACCCGATGAATCGTTGCCGAAGACCATGGTGTAGATGGCCATGAAGACGAAGGGGACGGCGAGCCAGACGACGACGGAGCCGGGCTTGCGCAGGGTTCGCTGCCAGTACATGCGGAAGAGATGCATGGGCTACTTGTTCTCGACGATGGTGCCGGCGGTGCCGGCCACGATGTGTTCGATCTCTTCGAGGGAGCCGATGCAGGCGCGCTTGCCGGTTTCTTCGACGAAGGCAATGGCGGCTTCGACTTTGGGTCCCATGGAGCCGCCGGCGAACCGGAGTGCGGTGAGCTCCTGCGGCGTGGTGTTGCGGAGCATTCGATGTTTCGACGTGCCCCAGTCGGCGAATACGCCCTGCACGTCGGTGGCCATGACGAACAGATCGGCGCCGACTTCGCGCGCCAGCACTGCACTCGCGCGGTCCTTGTCGATTACAACATCCGCACCCGACAGGGTGCGATCAGGAAGGTACATGGTAGGGATGCCACCGCCACCGGCGCACACCACAATGGTGTTGTGCTCCAGCAGCCAGCGAATGGGACGCATCTCGAAAATTCGTTTGGGAAGGGGAGAGGGGACGACTCGGCGCCAACCGCTTCCGTCCTGGGCAATGGACCACCCGCGTTCTTTCGCGACGGCCTCCGCTTCTTCCTTCGTGTACATCGGTCCGATTGGTTTGCTCGGACTACCAAACGCGGGGTCTTTCGGATCGACTTCGACCATGGTGAGCATGGTGGCAAAGGGACGCTCGAAGGGAACGAGGTTCCCGAGCTCCTGCTCGATCATGTAGCCAAGCATGCCTTCGGTTTCAGCGCCGAGCACGTCGAGCGGCATGTTCTGTCCGCTTTGCGCTGCCTGCAGTGCAAGCAGGCCCACTTGCGGACCATTGCCGTGCGAGATGACGAGGTCGTTGTCGGCGGCGAGTGGTGCGATCGAGCGACAGGCCGCACGTACATTGCGGCGCTGGTTCTCCATGGTGGGAGCTTCGCCGCGGCGCAGGATGGCGTTTCCGCCCAGCGCGATGACGATACGTCGCTTGTGCATCGAGCTAGTCGCCGAGGGTGGCCACGAGGACGGCTTTGATTGTGTGCAGGCG
>DATNGX010000454.1:0-2630 GCA_035605755.1 Candidatus Krumholzibacteriia bacterium | reverse complement strand
AGCTCGCGCGCGGGAAGCGTGGCCAGGGTGTCGGGATCCGACAGCACCAGATGAGGCTGATGGATGGTGCCGATCAGGTTCTTGGCGCGCGGGTGATTGACGCCGACCTTGCCGCCGATGCTTGCATCGGCCTGCGCCACCAGTGTGGTCGGTACCTGCACCAGTGCCACGCCGCGCATGTACGTCGCGGCCACGAAGCCGGCCACGTCACCGGTGACGCCTCCACCCAGCGCGATCACCGCCGCGTCGCGCGTTGCCTGCGCATCGGCCAGCTCATACAACAGGCGCTCGGCCTGGTCCATGTTCTTGGCCGTCTCGCTGTCGTCGATCTCGATGAAGCGGCTCTTGATACCGGCGCCATCGAGCGACTTGCGCACGCTCAGGCCGTGAAATCCAGCCACCGCGCGGGATGAGAAAACGAACACAGGCCCCGTGATCCCGACTTCCTGCACCCACATTCCGAGCGACGCCAGTGCGCCGCGCTGAACCACCACACGCGAAACCCCTGCTTCGCCGCGCTTTGCGCGCGCAGAAAGCAACGGCCGCGTTCCGACGCGGAGATGAATCATTCCTTCCGCGTGCTCCAGGCGATCCGCGATCTCGAAGGCGACTTCGGGCGGCGTGCGCCCCGTGGTGTCGACATGCCAGCTGATGCGCTCGTATCCCGCCGCGCGCCGGTTGTACAACGCCTCCATGGCTGCGCGATCAATCTCTCCGGAAGCCGTGCGCGGAAGCAGCGGACGGTCGCGTAGCGATTCTGCCCGCTCCGCGATCAAGGCAAGCGGTGCATCGAGCACGATCATCTTGCCGAGCGATGCGAGTGCCAGGTGCGTGTCATCGCGCAGCAGAATGCCTCCCCCCGTCGCGATGACGGCGCCGTTCTTGACGCGCGCGCCGGACTGGAGACTGCGCACCACTTCGCCCTCGAGCTGGCGAAAGTGATCCTCTCCGTCGTTGGCGAAAATATCCGACACCGATTTGCCGCTGGCGTCTTCGATCATGCGATCAGTGTCAAAGAAGGGAACGGAGAGGAGGGAAGCGAGAGCATGACCGGTCGCGGTCTTGCCCGTACCCATGAAGCCGCACAGAATGATCACTCGCGCCGGTTGCGTCATTTCCTCTTCCTTCCGGCCCGCGCGCCCGAACGCTTGCCGGCACCCAGGCGTCGTGCAATTCCCGCCACCACGCGGTCACGCGCGGCCACGGTGTCTGCGATGTGATCGCCGCCAAGCTTCTCGAGCGTGGCACTCAATATTTCCCATGCGGCGACGGCCTCTGCAATCACGGCCAGCGCCGGAATCACGCACGTGTCGGAGCGAACGTACGGACTCTCGGTGGCTTCGAGCGTGGCGAGATCGAAGGTCATGGCGCGCCGCGCGGCGGTTGGAATTGGTTTGGCGTACACGCGCATGACAATGTCTTCGCCGTTGGTCATGCCGCCTTCGATTCCGCCGGCGTGATTGCTCGCGCGAATCACTTCACCGTCGCGCAGCGACATGGCGTCGTGCGCATCCACGCCGTGCGCGCGATGCGTCGAAAAACCATCGCCCACTTCCACCGCTTTCACGCTGTGAATGCTCATCATGGCACCCGCGAGGCGGCCGTCGAGACGTCGATCCCATTCCACGTGGCTGCCGATCCCGGGGAAGAGGCCGGTGACCATCACTTCCACCGAGCCACCGAGAGAATTGCCCTCGGACTTGGCGCGCTGAATGGCGGAGACCATCTTCTTCGAGGCAGCGGCGTTGGCGCAATACACGGGTGACTGCGCGGAACGGCGACGAACTTCGAGAGGCGAGAGCTGCGCGCGCGCGACGGTCACATCTCCGATTGAAATCACGTGCGCGATGCTTTCAATCCCCGCCGCGTTGAGGCAGGCTTTCGCAACCGCACCGATGGCGACACGCATGGCAGTGCTGCGCGCGCTGGCGCGTTCGGACACGGGAGGAATGTCGTCGAGACTGTACTTCATCACGCCCGCGAAATCGGCGTGACCGGGGCGTGGCACGGTGCCCATGCCGCCGCCGGTTTTTCCCTGCATGGTGCGCGCGAGGTTGGGAATGGTGATGCCGATGGGAGCGCCGGTGGTGAACCCGTTCCAGACACCCCCGGTGATGTGCACGACGTCTTCCTCGATCTTCTGCCGGCTGCTGCGGCCGTAGGCCGCACGGCGCCGCATGAGCTCGCGCGCGATCAGCGCTTCGTCGAGCGCCACCCCGGCGGGAATTCCTTCGACGATGCCGAGCAGCGCTTCACCGTGGGAATCGCCCGCCGTCAGATAGCGAATGCTCATCTCAGTGCACTCTCCGGCCGTCGCGCGGGCTGGATTGCGAGAATGCTTCCACCGCTTCCATCATTTCCTTCACGTCGAACGCCTGGTCGGTCCAGACCCGGAAACTCTCCGCCGCCTGTGACACGAGCAGCGCCAGCCCGCCGAGTGTGGTGGCACCGGCGCGCTTCGCGGTATCCACGAACGTCGTGTGCCGCGGGTGATAGACGAAGTCGAAGTACAACTGCCCCGGTGAAATCCACGCCGGATTCTCGATCAGGCGCGTCTCTTCGTGATCGATCATTCCCACCGGAGTGGCGTTGATGACGATATGGGCATTCTTCAACGCGATCTTCCGCTC
>DATNGX010000453.1:0-2175 GCA_035605755.1 Candidatus Krumholzibacteriia bacterium | reverse complement strand
ACGGTGGCTGGAAGACCCGCCGCGATAGCGGCGGAAAAAACACTGATTCCAGCGTGTGGCGCCTTCATAGACAGAATGTAATCCCCAAAACCTCCTCCCAACCCGATGCCCAGCTTGTCTCCATGCCTCACCGCCGCATTGAAATGTTCCGACGTCTCCCTGGACATGCCGAAGCGTCCCGCGGGAAGCTCCGCGGCCACATCTTCGGAGGTTTTTCCGAAGAACGACAGCTCGAGGTCGTGGATGACGGCGGACCCCGTCGTGGAGATGCACGTGATGTAGCCCGCGTCCATGAGAGCAGAGATGTACCCACTCAGTCCGACTTTCACGACATGGGCACCGATGAGCCAGATGATCTCGCGCTTCTCTTCGCGCGCGCGGCGCAGTGCCCGCGCGGTGCGCTTGAGCGCATCGGCCGCCAGCATGTCGGGGAGCGCGTGCTCGATCGAATACGCGCCCGACAGGGCGCGCGGATCGACGATGTCTTCCACGCGCACTTTGGATGCGCGTGTCGCAATCGGAATGGAATGAATCGCGGAAAAATCCGCTTCGTCGAATTTTTTCGGCATCGCGCGCGCTACTTTTTCTTCTTCGGCGTTTCGTACGACTTGAGAATCGCGGCCACGTGACCGATGACCACCTTGCTCTTCATGAGCACGGGCATGCGCCGGCGGTCGTCGGTGAGCCACACGGTCAGGCGTCCCTGCTGATTGAACACGCCCGGGCCGCGCAGGATGGGCTCGACGATGATGCAGTCGAACTCACCCGCATCCACCTTGACGCGTTCTTTGCCCAGGACTTTCACGATCAAAGGATAATTCTTGCCGTCGGTGTGGTTGGCGATGGAGACCGCCTGTCCCACCTCGAGCGGCAGCGTGCGCACGTAGTACATCGCCGAGAGCACGTCCTGCGTTCGCGGCGGAATGGGCACCGTCTTGTTCTTGTAGATCGCGCGGTGCGTGGTCTGGTTGAAGTCCACCGCGTCGTCGCGCTTGAACTTCCCTTCGCGTACGTGCTTCTCGTAGCGCAGGCTGTAAAGACTGGTGGTGTCCATGTACGACTCGTAACGATCGCGCACCGTGAAGAACTTGGAGAAGAAATCGTTGGTGCGCGCATCCGATACGATGCGGTAGCACGGCTTCCCGTCGATGGCGGCCAGGTTGCGCACCTCGAGCGTCGCTTCGCCCGCGTTGACGAGTCCGTACTGCACCGAAAAGGTCAGCTTCTCGCCCGTGCCGAAGGGCACGAACTGCGGTTTGAGCACGGCAAACGAATCGGGCGGAAGATCGTTGGCGTAGAGCGAATCGTAGAACGTCACCGCCGTGTCCGCGGTGCTCGTGGCGGGCGGTTTGTCCGCCGCCGTGAGGCAGGCCCACGCGACGCACATCGTCACGGCGAATTTCAAACGAGACTTCATGAATTCGGGATCCCTTCCAGGGGAGGCTCAACGTGGCATAGACGCCGGTAGACGTCCAGAGTTTTGTACACCGTGCGCCGGTAATCGTACCGTGCCGACTGCAACTGCGCATGACGGCGGCAACTATCGCGAAGTTCCGCGTCGTGGAGCATGCGCGCGAGCGCACCCGCCAACGACCCGGCGTCGCCGGGTTCAGCGAGCAGCCCGGTAACGCCGTCCTCGACGATCTCGGGGATGCCGCCGGTGCGCGTGGCCACCACCGGGGCGCCGAGCGCCTGTGCATCCATGATCGACGTGCCCAGCCCTTCCAGACGCGAGCTCATCACGAACACATCAGCCAGCCGGATGAACTCGAGCGCATCGGCGCGGAATCCGGTGAAGGTGACACCAGCGAGCGACAGCTCGCTCGCCCGCGCCTCGAGACCGGCGCGGAGATCGCCCTCACCCACAATGAAGCAACGAAACGGCTGCGTCGCTGGCAACAACTTCAGTGCATCCAACAACACCGATTGCGCCTTGTGAGGAGCCAGGGCCGCGACGTTGACGATGACGGGAACGCCGGGCCCGACCTTGAATTCATCGCGGAGATAGTTTGGATCACGCACGCGTGCGAGCTTCTCCAGATCGATGCCGCTGGCGGCAACCGTGATCATGTCCGCCGGCACGCCGCCACGCACGAGCACGTCGCGCACGCCGTCGGAGATCGCGATGTACGCGTCCACGCCGTGCAGATACTTCCATCTTCCCCACGGCCCGCG
>DATNGX010000452.1:0-2522 GCA_035605755.1 Candidatus Krumholzibacteriia bacterium | reverse complement strand
TCGCACTTCAATCTGATATCGGCGCTTCACAAGAGCATGCGCGGCGGCGACCCGGATGCGTCGTTGTACTGGCTGGCGCGCATGTGCGAAGCCGGCGAGGATCCGCTCTACATCGCGCGACGTCTGGTGCGTTTCGCGTCTGAAGACGTCGGCAATGCCGATCCACAGGCGCTCATGATCGCGGTCGCGGCACGCGACGCCGCCGATTTCATCGGCTATCCCGAGTGCAAACTGGCGCTGGCACAGTGCGCGGTGTATCTGGCCCTCGCGCCCAAGAGCGTGTCGGTCTATTACGCGTATGAAAAAGCAGCGGAGACCGTGAACAACCACCCGCCCTACGGCGTGCCGCTTCACATACGCAATGCACCCACGCCGCTCATGAAAGACCTCGGCTACGGCAAGGACTACGTGTACCCGCCTTCGGATCCCAACGCCGCGCCGCAGGATTTCCTCCCCGACGAGCTCAAGGGCTGGACGTTCTATAAGCCTACGGAAGAAGGTTTCGAAGAAGAGCTGGGGAAGAGGCTGGAAGCGTTTCGTAAACGCAAGAAAGCGTCCGAGTAATCCATGAGCGCCCGTTCACGGCAGGATGAGCGTTTTTTCGTCGTAGAAATGGATGTAGCTATCCACTTCCCACTTGTCCTTATCGCAGAGAAATCCATCCTCCGTGTGTAGCGACTGATTGGGGCTGCCCGGATCCTCGCCGGCGGAAAACGCGGTTCCCATGATGACGGTGTCGGGACTTACCCACGCCGGCGCCAGCGAATCGATGCCTTGTCCGTAGAAAGTGCCGGCCACCTGGAACCAGCCATTGGCATTGGTGAGACGGGCGGTCGTTGATCGACTCCACGGCGCGGGTTCCTCCTGCTTCCACTTGTACATCAGGACCACCGCGAACCCCGCCAGATCGCCTCCGCCCGGCCGCACCACGGACCCGTCTACAACATATTCGTGAGGTGGAGGCAGGGTGGGCGACGATGAGACAACGACGATCGGTGTCAGCAATGCGAACAATGCGGCGATACGACTAGCGCGGTGAGACCGTGAATGGTGCTCGGAAGCCAGAGCCATATTTTAGTCCTCCGGGCGGGGCACCTTGAGTATCGGGCGTAATCGACTGCACGTCAACGGCGCACCAATTCTGGTAAGATGCGGCCACCATGCCCGCGCCGCGTCCCATCGCCGACATTATTGAACGTGCTCCCGGCCATGCGCGCATTCTGGGATTGCCGCGCAGCGGCAAGACCACGCTTCTCGTCGAACGCTTCCACCATCTCGAGCGCGCGGGAAATCGGCCGCTCGTCATCGCTTTCGGTCGCGAGCAGCACGATCGACTCCTCGAACAACTGATCCCGCCCGGGACCGCGCGCTTTGGCGCCATGCCTGTCACCACGCACGGCATGCTGGCGACGCGCGTGATTTCTTCGGCACGGCCGGGTCGTGCGCGGACACTGCGTGACGTCGACGAGCTGGTCGTGCTCGACCGCGTCCTCGCCCGTCACCACGATTTCATGCGGAGCGATCTGCGCTCGATTGCGGATGCGTCGTCGTTCCGCGACGATCTTCTACGTCTCCTGCATGTGCTGGCGCAGAACGGTCTGGCACCCGATGACGCCGATGCAGCGGCAAAGCGCGCGGGGGACAGGCGCGCTGCCGACGTGCTCACCATCTTTGCCGCGTATCAGCGCCATCTCCGGGAGCGCGGCCTGGTCACCTTCTATGACGCGGCGTGGGAAGCGGCGCGGCTGGTTGGCGCCGATGCAACACTTGCCGCGTTGGCGGGTGTGCGGGACGTGTTGCTCGTCGACGACGTGCAGGATCTCGACGCGGGCCAGTTCGAGTTGTTGAAGGCGCTCGCGCCGCCGGGCGGAAAGGTCGCGCTCGAAGTGTTTGGCGATCCAGCGGGCGCGCGCTTCACCTTTCGCGGCACGAGTGATCGCTTTCTGCGCGATGAAATCCCGGCCGCGTATCATCCGGCCGATTTTCATCTGCGCGCGCCACGTTCGTCGAATGCAGCACTCGCTGCGGCGCTTCAATCGCTGTTCCCGGTGTCGGAAGAACCTGCGGTAACGGCTCCCGCTGCGGGAATCGGTGCCCTGCCGCTTTTTGCTGCCGCACCTTCGAGTGAGTCATCGACAGAGCACGAGATTGCCCTCGAGTCCGAATGGAATGTGAATGTGCGCGCCGTGCGCGCGAGCGATGAAGTGGCCGAAGCGCAGAACGCGGCGCTGCAAGTGCGCGCCTGGATCGAACAGGGCATTGCCCCGGATGAGATTGCCGTCGTGGTACGCGATCCGCAGCGCGTGGCCGCACTGGTGCAGCATGCGTTTCGCGAGCGCGGCGTGCCCATGGACGCGGGCGCGCGGGCTGACTCGGCCGCGGATGCGTTTGTGCACGCGCTGGTGGGAGCGCTCGGTCGTGACAGCGACGGCAGGTTCGCGGAGGCGCTGGAAGCATCGCCGCTCCTCGCGCCGGTGTGCGCCGCGCGCAATCTCCCGCGCGAAGCCGGCCGCGCGGTGACA
>DATNGX010000451.1:0-2264 GCA_035605755.1 Candidatus Krumholzibacteriia bacterium | reverse complement strand
TGCGCGTCGACCTGAACGACGGCCAGATCCACGAGATTCCGGAGGAGAAACAGCGCGCGACGTACCGGCGCACGACCTTCAAGATCTATTCGCTCAACATTCGCGACGTCGACCGTTCGCTGCAGCACACCGAGCGCGACTATCGCGGCGACCGCGAGATGAGCGTGCGCATGATGCAGGACAAGATCAAGGAGATCAAAAGCGAGATGGTGATGTCGCGCCAGGAGATGGCGCGCGAAGCGTCGGAGCGCATGGAGGCAACGTTCGGACTTCTGGATCGCACCGAGCGCCGCAAGAGCGAGCAGCAGATCGACGCGCGCAAGGCGGCCAATCAGGCGGGCACGGAGGCGGCGGGCGCGAGGAGCGAAACGCGCTTCGTGCCGCGGCCGGGCCAGAACGCCTCTCCGGGAGTTCCCATGGCGGCACGCGACGAATACCTGACGCGCCAGCGCATCGAAACCGAGGCCAACAAGCAGGATTCATTCGTAAAGCAGATCCAGCGCTACAAGGTCGAAATCCACAAGAAGTACTCCATCCCGTTTGCGTGCGTCGTGTTCGTGCTCGTCGGCTCCCCCCTCGCCATCCGCATGAGCCGCTCCGGCATGAACATGGCGATTGGATTGAGCATCCTGTTCTTCCTGGTTTACTATGTGTGTCTGATCGGCGGTGAGAAGCTGGCCGACCGCGGTTTCACAACGCCGTTTCTGGCCATGTGGTCGCCCAATATCGGGTTCAGTGTACTGGCGCTGTTGCTGCTGAAGAAAGCGGCCAGCGAGCAGGCCCTGTTCGAGCGGCCATCATTCTCGTTCCTGCGCGCACGGAAATTCCGCCGACATGCTGCCGCGAATTCACGATAAGTATCTCCTGAAGAGTTTTCTGCGCGTCTTCATGTTCGCCGTCGTGGCGTTCGTGGTGATCTACATCACCGTCAACGTCTTCGAGGAAATCGACAACTTCATCGACCACGACGCCAAGCTGGTCAGCATTGCGCGCTACTATGTCTACTCCCTTCCCTTCGTGCTCACATACGTCATTCCGGTGTCGCTCCTGCTCGGCACGGTGTTCTCGATGGGTGTGCTGGCGCGGCGCAACGAGCTCACCGCACTTCTCGCCTCCGGTGTGAGTCTGACACGGGTGGCGCGGCCCATCTTCGCCACCGCGCTTGTCATCGCGCTCTTCTCGATCTATTTCAACGACCACGTCGTCTCGCGCGCCAATATCCGCAAGGACGACGTCATGCACTACGACATCGAGGGTCGCGTGCGCGCACAGCCGGACATGAAGACCGACTTCCGCTATCTGGGTGAGCACGGCTTCGTGTATCTCGCTTCGACCTTTGACGCGCGTTCGCTGACACTCTTCGACGTGGTGGTGCAGCAGTTCGAGAACGACGCCGTGGTGCGCCGCATCGACGCCAAGACGGCGCAGTGGGTCAACGGTCACTGGCGCTTCGCGGGCGGCTACGTGCGCACGTTCAAAGGCGGCGCCGAGAACGTGGCGGCCTTCGACACGCTGACCGTGCCCGAGATGAAGGAGAAGCCGGAGGATTTCGCCGCCGACGAAATCTCCGAGGAGAACATGAACCTGATCGAGCTGCGCCGCTTCATCGGCAAGGTGCAGCGCAGCGGCGGCAACGTGGAGAAGTACATGGTCGACATGTACTTCAAGTTCAGTTTCCCCTTCGCGGGCGCGATCTTCGTGCTGATCGGGGTGGCGCTTGCGTCCGGCAAGCGCAAGCCGTCCATTGCCACCGGTTTCGGCCTCACGCTGGTGGTGAGTTTCATGTATTACGCCGTGCTGCGTGTCGGGCAGACCCTCGGTCACAACGGCGTGCTGCCGCCTTTTTTTGCCGCGCAGGCGGGAAATATCCTATTTTTGATCGTGGGCATGGTCATGTTAAGACGTGCCAACCAATGAGATGTCGTCTACGCAGAATCGTCTTCTTGATGGCCGCGCTCGGTGCAGTGCACGTGGGAGGAACTCGAACTGCGCGCGGCGATGTGCAATACGAGATCAAGCCCGCCGACCTGGCGAAGCTCGGGGTTCCCATGCAGCACGAGATCGCGTCGCTGCAGTACCTGATGAACCCGTACCAGCTGCGTCAGTTTTTCACTCTGCAGAATGACGACGCGCGCAGTGCATGGGTCGGCCGCTTCTGGCTCGCCAATGATCCCACTCCCACCACACCCGAGAACGAGATGCGCACGGAGCACTATCTGCGCACAGACATCGCGCGCGCCGATTTTGCGCGCCCCGAGTTTCCG
>DATNGX010000450.1:0-4057 GCA_035605755.1 Candidatus Krumholzibacteriia bacterium | reverse complement strand
CAGCGACGCCGGAGTCGGCGAGCGCATCGGCACGGTTACCGTCGAAGACACCAAGTACGGTGCACTGTTCACCCCGCAACTCACCAAACTGCCGCCCGGCATGCACGGCTTCCACGTCCACGAGCACGACAAGTGCGACTGCGCGGACAAAGACGGCAAGATGACGGCCGCGCAGTCGGCGGGCGGCCACTACGACCCGGACAGCGAGAAGCATCACCTGGGCCCATATAATGACGACGGCCATCGTGGCGATCTGCCTTCGCTGTTCGTGGCGAGCGACGGGACCGCGACGGTGCCGGTGCTGGCGCCGCGTCTCAAGGTGAAGGACCTCGACGATCGCGCGCTCATGATTCACGCCAACGGCGACAACTTCTCGGATCAGCCCGAGAACGGCGGCGGCGGGCCGCGCATCGCGTGCGGCGCGATCGACTAGCGGAAGAGAACGTTCACTGTCACCGGCGACAGTGAGAAAACAACAGCGCCCGCGGATTCCGGCTGCTCGTGCATCCAGGTCCAGCGGGCGCTGTTGTTAATTGCGCTTCTTGTGTGACGCGCTATCGCGCGTTTTATCGTTTCTCGTACGCCGGACGCTTCGGAATGGGAGAGCTCTTCGCGGCCTGGAGCTGCTTCATCACTTCCTGCACACCGCGGTCGAGCTGCACGTCGATGCCCTTCACCATCTGCGTGTAATCCTCCGGCACTTCGATGTCGGGATCGACACCGTGCCCTTCGCGGAACCACTTGCCGTCGGGATCATACATGCGGAACGTGGGCACCGTGACGCCGCCGCCGTCGATCAGATCGGGTGAGCCCGAAATACCGATCAGGCCGCCCCACGTGCGCATGCCGATCAAGGGCCCCAGGCCGGCTTTACGGAAGTAATCGGGGAAGGCGTCGCCGCCCGATCCACTCCAGCCGTTGATGAGCATCACCTTGGGACCGAAGTTCGCGACCTGCGGGAACTGCCAGTCGTACGCACCGTCGCGCACGGCCCAGAAGGCGAGCGGCTTGCGATTGAGCAGCTCGACAAAGCGGTCCGGAATCTGACCGCCGCTGTTGAAGCGCTCGTCGATCACCATGCCGTCCTTGTTGAACTGCGCAGCGAACTGGCGCACCAGCTCGGTCTGACCGTCGAGACCCGTGCTCGGCACGTACACGTAGCCGACGCGGCCGCCGCTCAGCTCTTCCACGCGCTTGCGGTTGGATTCGATCCACGCCAGGTGGCGCAGCCGCGTTTCGTCATCGAGTGTCTCGACGAGCACGTCGTGCGCACCGTCCATCGACGGCTTCGAGTTCACGGTGAGCGTCACCGGCTCTTTCGCAAGGCCCTGGAACGCGGCCCACGGCGCCTTCTTCGCGTCGACGGGACGTCCGTTCACCGCGAGCACGTAGTCACCTTCGGACACTTTGACGCCGGACATGGCGAGCGGTGAGCGCACTTCGGTGTCCCACGGCGCGCCGCGGATGATCTTCTTCACACGATAGGCGCCGTCTTTGAGCTCCCAGTCGCAACCGAGATAGCCCACCTCGACTTCATTGTCCTCGGGCTCGTCACCGCCGCCGCGATACGTGTGCGACGACGAGAGCTCCGAGATCAATTCGCCGATCACGAAGTTCACGTCCCAACGCGTCACCGCGTTGTCGAGGAGCTTCCCGTAACGCGTCTTCATCGCGTTCCAATCCACACCGTGCATGTTGGGGTCGTAGAAGAAATCGCGCTCGAAGCGCCACGCGTCGTTGAAGAGCTGCTTCCACTCCGCGCGCGGATCGACAGTCATCTCCAGCGTGCCGGCGGGCATCTTCTTTTCCATCTTCTGGTCTTCCGAGATGTCGACCACGGCGTAGGAATTATCCTTGCCGATCAGGATCTTCTTGCCGTCGGCGCTCACCGCGAAATAGTCCGAGTCGCCGGTGATAGTTTTGTCCTCGCGCTTCTCGAGGTCGTAAAAACCGATCGGGCGCTCGGTCGTGCCGGAGCCCGTGTTGGGATTGCGGTGGAAGACCAACTTGCCCGACACGGCCACCAGATTGGCGAAGTTGCCCGGCTTGACCGGCATCATCACCACGCGGTTTTCAAAGCCGTCGAGAGTGATCTTGGTTTCCTTCGGCTTGTCTTCATCCTTCTTGTCCTTGTCCTTTTCCTTTTTGTCGTCCTTCTTCTTGTCCTTGTCGTCTTTCTTATCGCCCTTGTCGCCCGTGTCAACGTTGGTGGAGTCATTTTCCGGCGCCATAGGCGCCGGGGTCTCGTTGGTCAACGCCGCGGCCGCGATGCCCGTGGTGTTGGCGTAAATCCACGTGCCGTCGACATCGGAGTAAGACGGCTCGAAGGTGCGGTTGGTCAGAAAGTAGAGATACTTCCCGTCCGGGTCGAACGTGGGCAGGTTGTCATTGTAGTAGCCCGACGTCACCGCGTGCGACTTGCCTTCTTTGGTATCGAAGAGCACGATCTTGCCGTTGTAGTTGCGCTGATCGAGGCGATACGCGAGCCAGCGGCTGTCGGGCGACCACGACGGGACCCATCCATCCAGGCCGTCCTGGTAGTACGAAAGCTCCTTGTCGGCCTTCATGGTCTTGCCGTCAGCGACCGTGACGATCCAGATCTGCATGGCCTGGTCGATCGAGGCAACCTTCTTCGAGTCCGGCGACCAGAACAGCCGATAGCGGTAGCCCGGTCCGAACGACGTGAGCTTCTTTTCCTTGCGCGAAGCGATGTCGCGCACGTGCAATTCATACTCACCCGACTCGTCGCTCCAGTACGCGATGCTCTTGCCATCGGGCGACCACGCGGCGTAGCGCTCGCCCGCACCCGGCGTGTTGGTGAGGTTGAGCACGTTGCCCTTTTCGGCGGGAACGCTGAACACCTCGCCGCGCGCCGTGAAGACGCCGCGTTTGCCGTCCGGCGCCAGGCCTATGGTGGTCACGAGCTCCGACGCGTTGGCGCTGTGAGGCATGAGCGTCATCGCGTCCGTCGTCACCTGTACTTTGACCTCGTGGTATTTGTCGTCGGCGAGGCCCAGGAGATACAGCGCGCCGCCGGCTTCGAACACGATGTCCTCGGGTCCGATGGAGGGGAAGTGAACGTCATAGTCGGTGAAGTTGGTGACCTGTTTGGTCTGCTTCGACGCCATGTCGTAGACCCAGATGTTGGCGCGCTCACTCTGATCGCGATCCGAGAGGAAGTAGAGCTTCTTTCCCGCCCACATTGGCAATTCATCGTTGGCTTCGTTCTTGGTGATGTTCTCGGCCGTGTTCTTGCCCAGATCGAACACCCAGATGTCGGGCGCCCAACCGCCGCGATAGCGCTTCCAGGTGCGGAAGGCCTGCGATTGCGGCGTGTACGCGATCATCTTGCCGTCCGCCGAGATCGCGGCGAACTCGCCGAAGGGAACCGGCAGCACTTCGGGCATGCCGCCCTCGGGCGACACGCGGTAGAACTGGCTGTAGCGCTGCCGTCCGCTGTTCATCGCCGACGCAAACAGAAGCTGCTTGCCATCCGGATACCAGTCGACGATGCGGTCCGTCATGCCGTGATACGTCACGCGGACGGGAACACCGCCGCCGCTCGCCACGTTGTAGACGTCGTTGTTGCCGTCGTAGTTCGCCATGTACGCGATGCGCGATCCGTCCGGCGAGAAGTGCGGGAAGAGCTCCTGCCCCACGGGCGAGCTCAGTTTGAAAGCCATGCCACCCGTCTTGGGGACGAGCCACAGGTCGCCCGCATAGGAAAAGCAGATGGTGGTCTTGGAGACGTCGGGGTTCTGCAGGATGCGCGCATCCACCTGCGCGCGCGCGACCGACGCCGACACAACAAGGGACAGCACGGACAGAGCCGCGTAACGGATCCTTCGGTTCATTTGTTTTGACTCCAACAATAATTGAGGTGACATGGGGGTACCGCGGAGGCGCCATCATCGCACATTCCGGGGGCCGGCGGAAGAGCGCCCTGGCGCCATTGACCCGTACACCTGTTCACGCTATTCTTGACGTTGTCGCGGCCGCCCAGACGACCGCTCTCTTCGGCCTCCCCGCCAGGTTCATTCGAGCAAGTCACTCAGAG
>DATNGX010000449.1:0-6563 GCA_035605755.1 Candidatus Krumholzibacteriia bacterium | reverse complement strand
CACGCATGGCAGAACAACGGCGTTCCGGTAACGACGGCACCGGGAAACCAGTCGTCGGTTGTAATCGCTCCCGGACTCGCATCCGACGCAATCATTGCATGGGTCGACGGTTGGGATAATCCTGCCGGTAGCGACATCTACGCTCAGCGTGTCGACGCTTCCGGAATCGCGCAGTGGACCGCCGGTGGAGTGCCAATTTGTACCGCCATCCGCGAACAGCGCGAGGTGCAAATCATGGCCGACGGTACCGGCGGTGCAATCCTGGTTTGGCGGGACATCCGCACAGGATTGGAATACGACATCTATGCACAGCGTGTCGACGCATCGGGCAACGCTCTCTGGGGCACCAACGGCCGCCTCGTCTACTCGGCTCCCGGCTTCCGACAGAACGCATCCGTGTTTCCGGACGGACAGGGCGGCGCGATCGTCTTGTGGGAAGACGGTGCCCGCGACGGTATCCTGGCCCAGCGTCTCGACGCATCGGGTGCGCTCCTCTGGAACGCGAACGCAGTCGAGGTAAACACGACACCAAATTCCACGCAGTACGCACCCAGGGGAGCGTCGGATGGCGCGGGCGGAGCCATCATCACCTGGGCGGACGATCGCAATTACCCGGATTGGAGCGTGTACGTGCAACGGGTTGATGCAACCGGGTTGCGGTTGTGGGCGGCAGACGGAATCAACGCCTGCGCAGCAGCGGGAAGTGAAAATGTACCCGAGATCGTCCCGGACGGAAACGGGGGCGCGGTGATGGTCTTCTGGTCGGCCTCCGGTTTGTCCGCGCAACGAGTCGATGGCTCCGGGAGCCTCCTGTGGACGGCGAATGGGCAGCCCGTTTGCACGGTCCCGGGTGGAAAGTCGAACCAGAGAATCGTGCCGGGGAGCAATGGAAGCTCGATCATCGTCTGGAATGACGGTCGAAGCGGCCTGAACTCGTACGAACTGTACGCACAACGATTGGATGCGTCGGGGAACATGCTGTGGGCGCTAGCCGGGGTTTCGGTGTGCTCGGCATGGAATAGCCAGCCGTTGTGGCCGCTTATGGCCGCGGACGGCAACGGAGGAGCTCTTGTCACCTGGCACGACTATCGAGCACTGCCGGCGGGGACCCGGGTGGACGTGTACGCACAGCGTGTGGACGCGGCGGGAAACGCGTTGTGGACACCCAACGGCGTGCCAATCTGTATCGCTCCCGACGACCAGAACCTCACCGCGGTCGCAGCGGACGGGACGGGCGGCGGTATTATCGCGTGGGAAGATCCGCGTGACCGGGCCGTTACCAAATTTGACATATATGCGCAGCGCATCTCTTCCGGCGGAGAGATACCGACATCGGTCCGAAGCGGACGAGTGCCTCGTTTCGCAGTGGGGTCTGTGCACCCCAACCCGTCGGGCGGCAAGGCAATCGTCGAGCTGGAGCTGGCATCCGACTCGCAGGTCAGGACCGAGCTCGTGGACGTGGCCGGGCGGCAGGTCGGCGCATCCGTCGTTCGGTCCCTCGGCAAGGGTATGCATGCACTCGATGTCAACGCTTCGAGCGTGGATGGTCGGAGACTCCCAAGCGGTGTGTACTTCTTTCGTGTTCACGTCGCGGGCGAAACCATTGCGCGCAAGATCGTAATCGCGCGCTGATCTCCGCTAGTCGTTGACAGCCAGTTCGTCCGGGTGAAAGCATGTGCCCATGAACATGATTCACCGGATTTCCATTGTCGCCCTCCTGATCGTCACCGCATCGACCGCGCACGCCGCTTCCAACAGCCGCTATGCGCCCCTTCTTGCCTCAACCGCGGGACAGGACACACTGCGCAATCTCGCATTGTGGGAGGACCAGCGCGTCACCAACGACGGCGCTCTGTTCGCTTATCTCAAAGAAGGCAGTCCGCTGGTGCAGGTGCGCGCCGCCGAAGTGATCGGACGCATCCAGGACCCGGCGGACGCCGCGCAGTTGATTCCCTTCATCACGAGCAAGAACCGGCCGCTGGCGCGCGAAGTGATCTTCGCGCTGGGCCAGCTCGGTAACATGGAAGCAGTGGAAGCGCTGGTCAAGGTGCGCACGGGCCTTCCCCCGGAGGATGGGCGTCTGGTGGCGGAAGCGCTGGGAAAACTGGGCGGCGAGGAAGCCACCACCACCCTCAGTGACATGCTTCACGACTTTGCCGCGCCGGTGCGCGCGGAAGCGGCGCTGGGGCTGGCGCGGCACAAGGATCCCAACGGAGCCAACGCGCTCCTGCTTGCCGTTCATGATCCCGACCTGAACGTGGCGCGCAACGCCATCTACGCGCTCGAGAAGCAGGACGCGCTTCCGCGCGCGTGCTCGACAATCTTTGATTTCCTCGAGAACAGCGATGCCGGCGTGCGGGCAGCGGCCGCGCACGCGCTGGGCGTGCTCAAGTGCCCGGAAGTGATCGAGGGCCTGGTGCACTGTCTCAATGACGACGATACCGGTGTGGTGGTGAACGCGTGCTGGTCGCTGGGTGAGCTCAAGGCGGCGCCGGCGGTCAACGGGCTCGCACGCGTGCTGGAGGGCAACAAATCCATGCATGCGCGCGCCGCCGCCGCGATTGCGATGGAGAAGATCGGCGACAAGAAGGCGCGCGATGCGTTGATGCAGGGCATGCTCGACTCGAGTGTCATGGTGCGCATCCATTCGGTGCGCGCCATGACCGCCGTGCTCGGCCCCAAGAGCGAGATGTTCATCGAGCAGGTGCGCAGCGACGGCAACCGCCTGGTGCGCGCCGAAGCGCTCGAATGCTACGGGAGCGCGGGGCTTGAGAAGCACGGCAAAGAGCTCATGAAGATCGCGCTGGCGGACAAGGATCCCATGATGCGCGTCGCGGCCATTCATGCGCTGGCAAAGCTCAAGGACAAATCGATTCCAGCGCAGCTCGTGCCGCTGTTGCTCGACGCCGACTTCACCGTGGCCAGCGCGGCCGCCGAGGCCCTGGCCACGCTCAAGGATCGCACCGCGGTGCCGCAGCTTGTCGACGCGTACTACACGGCGGGCGAGCGCGAGTTCGTCGATGTGGAGCTGGCCACGCTGCAGGCGCTGTCCGACCTCAACGCAACCGAGGTCGACTCGGTGTTCGTACAGGCGGTTTCCCATCCGGATATCCGCGTGCGAACGCTCGCGACGGAGTCGCTCAAGAAAATGAACAAGACGCCGCCCGCGATGGAAACCCCGCGTCAGTTCGCCGAAGCCAGCTTCGACCGCACACGCAAGAAAGTGCTGGGGCCGCCGCTCGGAATTCGCCACGCGGTGATCAAAGCGCAGAAAGGCGACGTCGAGATCGAGCTCTACGGCGATGACGCCATTCAGACGGTCGCGCACTTCATCGATTGGACACAGAAGGGTTTCTACAAGAAGCTCACCACGCACCGCGTGGTTCCCAATTTCGTGGTGCAGGGCGGCGATCCGCGCGGGGACGGCAGCGGCGATGCGGGCTTCACCATTCCCGCCGAAGTGTGCCAGCGCCGTTACGACACCGCGGGCTATGTCGGCATCGCCGACGCGGGCAAGGACACCGGAAGCTGCCAGTGGTTCATCACACTCTCGCCGCAGCCCCGGCTCTCGGGCCGCTACACGATCATCGGGAAAGTGACGAAGGGAATCGAGAACGTGTGGAAGATCGACCAGGGCGACACGTTCGACGTAAAGATGCTCGACTAGCGCACGGCGAACATGCGGCGCACATCCGCCAGCGCCTGCTCGTGCGCTTTGAACGCGATGTCTTCGGGAGTCGCGTCGAGGGGAAAGAAGGCGGCTTCGCTGGCGTCGTCGCCGGGGACGAGGGTTCCACCCGTGCGCCGCGCGAGATAGAGCAAGAGCACCACCTGCACGCGCGGATCATCCATCGCCATATACGCGCCGAACAGACGCGTGAGCTCCACCGTGAGCCCGGTTTCCTCGCCCGCCTCGCGCACCGCGCACGCCTCGACGTGCTCGTCGTACTCGAGAAAGCCCGCGGGCAGCGTCCACAGGCCGGCGCGCGGCTCGAATTTCCGCCGCACCATCAGAATATTTCCGTCTTCGATCAGAATGATGCCCGCGGCGGGGACCGGGTTGCGATACGTGATGTGACCGCAGCGCTCGCACACCGCGCGCTCATGGTGATCGATCGTGCGCAGCACGACCGGCGAGCCGCAGAGCGGACAGAACTTGGCGTGCCCGGTCATTTCTTGCTCTTGCCGTAGTTCTTCAGCATCCAGAGCCGGAAATCCTGCTCCGCTTTCGCCATCGGCACCTTGGTCACCGATTCGAAGCCCTTCGCGACCGTCAGGTATGAGTTCATGCCGTTGATCGCGCGGTACAGCTCCATCAAGTTGTCCTTCCCCCACGTCTCGACGAACCATTTCACGAACGCAGCCGACGTCACGATGGAGATGTTGGAATCCATGCGCTGGAAGGTGTTGTATTCGAACAGATCCTGGAAATTCGCGACCTTCTGCTGCTCCACGAGCATGGTGAAGATCTGGTCGAGCGAGTACTCGTTCCAGTGACCCTGCACCCAGACCACGGTTCCTTCCGCTATGGACCGCGGGGGACGTCCGATGGAATCGGTGATGAAGTGGATCAGCTCGTGATCATCGGCGGGTCGCACGGTATGGAACTCGTAATCGTCCCAGCTGATGTACATGTCGCTCTTGATGCCGTTCATCTTCTGGATGGTGAGCGTGTCGGGATAGAAGTAGTACTTGATGACGGCGTCGCTGTGGACGCCGAGAATGTTGGCGGCCGCATCGAAACGCTGCTGCTGCTGTTCCACGGCGCCCTGCGGCAGGGGATGGCCCGGCAGCCAGTGGAACACATAGTTCTTCGTGGTCGCGGTTTCCCACGGCGTCGGCTTGGGAACTTCCAGCGAGATGTTGTCGAACCACGCCTGGCCGTTGCAGCCCAGAAGGCATGACACCGCCACGAAGTGCGTTCCTTCCGGCAGCGGGAAGGTGTAGCTCTGCTCTTCCCACGGATAGGTTCCCGGCCGCAGCGGCGTGCGGCGGTCGGCCTGGCGCTCGACCTGGAAGCGGTGGTGGTCCTTGTCGTAGAAGGTGAGCAGCAGGTTGCACATGGCAAACTGCCCGGGACGCATGCGCACATCGTCCCCCTGAATGAATCCGCGCACACGCACATGTTCGGCGCCGACGAGCTTCAGCTCCTGCTGCAGGAAGTAGAAGCGGCGCGTGCCGGGGTCGGCCTGGAAGTAGAACGACTTCTTGCCGTCCTGTGCGAGCGTGTCGGCGCCGTAGTGGACTTCGGGATCATCCGGTCCGCCGCGGAACAGCACCAGCTTCCAGTCCTTCGGAATCCCGTCGCTACCCACGCTCTCGAAAGAACCGTTCTTGAGCAGGTTGGTGTCGTACTTCGGTTGGTTGCCGCAGCCGGAATACACCGCGGCCGCAGTCAGCGCAACCGCCACCGCGGCGCGCCCCCAGAATTGCATGCGAATCATTGTCAGCTCCGTCGAATCAGGAAGTCTTCTTGCTGATCAGCTCGTAGACGAAAAGGTTCATTTCTGCGCGCACGATGACGCCCCTGGCATCCACCCACACGGTGGCGGCGCCCATCTTTTCACGCTCGACCTGGAATACCGATACTTTGGTTTTTTTCTTGAGCACCGGGATCGTCGTTTCCGGATCCAGCTTGATGTCGCCGGAATGCACTTCGACGCCGATGGGATCGAGATACTGGAAGCGCTGCTCGCCCCCGGTTTCCTTATCGTACCAGAAGAGCGTCTGGTACAGGTAGCCGAGGACGCCGAGGTCCTGAATGCCGACGCCGGTGGGAACCACCGCGCGCTTCGAGCCGGACTGGTCGCGCAGCATGCTGGTGACCACCGCCACATTCGAGAACATCTCCACGTCGATCTTGTGATCGAATTTCTGGCCGTCCGGCTGGGCGACGGACTTCGTGATGTGCAGCGTGCGTGGAAAGTACGACTCTTCTTCCACCGTCAGCTCACAGTGCTGCTTCATGGTCACGCCCGGCCCGTAGCTCAGCTCGTTGTCGATGTTGAACACGACGGTGTTGTTGTCGAACACCTTCTTTTCGATGCGCTCCGTGCCCATCGGCTTCTTGTCCTGAACAATGCGGTACTCGGCGACAACCGTCGACGTCAGCTTGACAGGCTTTTTCTGGTGTGGACCCATCGCCACCGCGGCGACAGCCGCGGAACCGATCAACACCACGGCTACTCCCAGGCTCCTATGCAAACCTTGAAAGAACGTCACGTTTCATCCTCTCAACAAACGTACTTACTTTTTCCGGACTCAATTTGATCTGCGCAAAACCGCCCTTGCCGCCGCCGCTGCCGCCCAGCTCCCTGGCCAGCGCGGACGCGGGCGTGGCGAGATCGACGCCGAGCTCGTGCGATGAAACGCACACCACCGATCCGTCATCGGCACTGATGAGGGCCACGGTGCCCGGGGCCTTTTGCATCTCGGTCGCGAGCGCCCGGGCCAGAGCCGCGTCGGCTTCGCAGTGCACGATCACACGCGCACCCGCGCTTTCACTCAGCAAGCGCTGAGCCTCTGTCGCGGCCAGGCGCTGAACCAGGTTCTTAAGCCGTTTG
>DATNGX010000448.1:0-5151 GCA_035605755.1 Candidatus Krumholzibacteriia bacterium | reverse complement strand
CGTCTTGGCCTCGTCGGCGTTGATGAAGTCGAGCTTCACCGCACGCGTCACCAGCGAGCCCATTTCTTCCTTCTTGCGCTCGACGGTCACGGCCTTGATCTCGTCTTCCTGCATCTGCTCGGTGGGAGCGACGCGGATGATGCCGTAGTCGTCACGCCAGTCGTAGCCCTGGCTCTTCAGGATCGTGTCGAGCGCTTCTTTCCACGGAACGTTCTTCAGGTGAATGACCACCGAGCCCTCGACTTCCGGACCGGCGATGATGTTCACGCCCGAGAACTCGGAGATCGAACGCAGCACCGTCTTGATGTCGGCACCCTGGACGTCAATCGTCATCGGCTGGTTGGACAGCGTGCTGCCGAAGATCGGAGTGGCGGACTCCTCGGCAACAACATGTGCGCTGTTCTGGGCCAGCACGATTTCGTCGCCCTGCGGCTCGGTCGAATCGTTCTTGGCGTCCGGCCACGCGGCGGCGGGCTCGTCCTTGGCGACGGGCGCGGGCTCTTTCATGGCGGGCTTTTCATTCTGCGCCACCGGCTTGGATACGGCCGCCACCTGCGGCTCGCTCTTCGAGAGATCCACGACCGGCGTTTCGGCCGGCGCGGGCTCTTTCGAATCTGCCGGAGCCGGCGTGTTTGCCACCGCGGGATTCTCGCCGCCCATGCTGGCGCCCATGACACCGGGCGCCATGCTGAAGCTGACGTCGATGGCCTTGTCGCGGCGCGACACCTTGTAGTGAACGCCCGCCGCGAGCTCGAAGACCACGCGCGTGACGGCATCCGGTTCGTTCTGGAACTGGCTGGCGCGCACCGCGGTGACCATCGCGCCGTCGGCCTTGAGTGAGCTCTCCGTGATGGCGTTCTTCACGCCAACCAGATCGATCACCAGCCGCGACGGATTGTCGAGCTTGTATTCCTGATACTGGACCTGTCCGGTCGGGTTGATCGTGTAGGTGGTCGCAATCGGCGACTGCGCGAGGTCGATCGAGTCGAGCCTCGTCACATCACCGATGGCGAGTGCCGCCATCACAATCAGACCCGCAACCAGGGTCGTGACGAATGTGAGCTTGGTTTTCATTGTCGTTGCCACTCCTTAACTTAACGTCCAACGAGGTGAAGTCTGACAGTCGTCGTCTGACCGAAGTTGGTGACCCGGGCCACCAGCTCATCTTCTCCGATCGAAACCACGGTTCCGTTGTGCACGCGATCGCCGACGCGCAGGATATAGCTGTATCCACTCGCGTCTTCGAGCAGCGCGAAGCGATCCACTTCGCCGCGCACGATGCCGACCAGCTGGACCGCGTTCAGATTGACGAGGTCCATCTTGTCGCTGCGGTTGAACGCGCCGTCCACCAGCGACCGGAACGGGTCGCGACGGTTGAACGCGTCGTAGTAGTAGAGATTCTCGCGCAGCACGACCTTGCCATTGGCGCTGGTCGTGGCCGCGGGCGCGTCGTTTTCGACGCTCGCCGTCGCAGCCGGCGCGCTCGCCGCTGCTTTGGTCGTGTCAGCCGGTGCATCGGCGGCCTGCGCGGACGCCGCTACGGCGGCGCACACGAGCGAGGCGAGGATGCTAGTTCTGCGCATGCTGTTCCGCATTCTTGCCTCCTTTTTTGGCCGCCGGTTTGTCCGCCTTGTTGCCCTTCGCCGCGGTCTTCGTGGCGTCGGTGGCGCTGGCATCGGCCTCCTGGGGATTGACCGCTTCGCCGGCCACACCGGCCAGCAGCGTGTACGCCGTCAGCGTGAAGTGCGCTTCCACCGTATTGCTGGAGCGCGCCACCTGATCGGCGCTCTGATCCTGCTTCTTCTTGCTAGTCGAGGTCTTCTTCTTCGTGTGCTTGCTCTCGTTCGGCTGCACCATGGCGAGATCGGTCACATTGACGATGCGCTCGAGATTCGAGAGCCGTCCCATGAACGAGCCCACCTGGTGGTAGTTGCCGCGCACCGTCACCGTGATGGGGTGGTCTGTATAGAGCTCGTGCGCGACGGGCGCTTCGGGCTCGAAGAGCGCGAACTCGACGCCGGAACGGCTGCCGGCCGTGGTGACCTGGCGCAGGAGATCCGGCATTTCCTTCTCTTCGGGCAGGAGCTCCTGGGCGGATTCCCACTGGTCGTGCAGTCGCTCGTACTCGGCTTCGAGACGCGCGAGATCGCCGACCACTTTGCGGGCCTTCTCCACCTCGGCCGAGAGCTTCTCGTAGTCGGCCGAGAGCTCCTTGATCTTCGCCTTGCGGACCGGATAGTTGAACGGCAGGAATGTCGTGCCGAAGTACACATATCCGCCCGCAATGAGCGCGATGCATCCGATGAGGATTTTTTGTGTCTTGGGTTCTCTGAGGTTCATGGTTGCCCTTCCCTCTGCAGGCCTAGTTCACCAGTTTGGCGTTGACTTCGAACTTCACGACTTTGACTTCCTCGATGTCGCCTTCCTGCGCCTTCACCAGGACGATGTCCGTGAAGCGACCGGAGCGTTCGAGACTTGTCATGAAATCCGCGATGATGAAGTTCGAAAACGTCACACCTTTGATATCCACGCCCGAGCCGCCGGTCTCCGATACTTCTTCGACCCAGCAGTTGTCCGGCACCTGCACGGCGAGATCGTTCATCATGCGCACGTGGAGGTAGCGGTCCTTGTCGAGCGAGGCAATGATGCCGAGGCGCTTGTTGACTTCCTCGCGCTCCGCCGTGAGCTTGCGAATCTTCGCCAGCTGCGGCGCGAGGCGGGCCGACTCTTCTTTGAGCGCCTGAATCCTGGTTTCGTAATCGGTGATCTTGCGGCTCTGCAGCACCCAGATGCCCGCGACCGCGCCGGCGTAAACGAACACGCCCAGCGACACCCACAACACGGCGCCGCCCGAGATGGTCGGAAGGCTGATCTTGCGCCGTGTGGCGCGTTCATCCGACGGAAGCAGGTTGATTTTGATCATCTACTTCGCCCCCCTTCGGAGCGCGAGGCCCAGGGCCACGGTGAGCAGCGGGCCGACTTTCTCGACGTTGTCGCCGGAGCCTTCGAACAGGCCTTCGCTGCACTCGATCTGCGACACCGCTTTGTTGACGGTGAAGTCGATGCCGTGCTTTTCGGAGAGAATGTCGCGCAGGAACGGGACGCACGCGCCGCCTCCGGAGAGGACGGCGTGGTCGATGCGCTCGGCGTCACCCGCGGTCTTGAGGAATGCAATCGAACGCTCGATACCCATCGAGATGTCGCTGGCCGCGCCCGCGATCGTGCTGCGGAAACGTTCCGCGTCGTCGATCCCGGTGGCGCCGGAAAGCATGTTCTCCGCTTCTTCGAACGTCACGCCCAGGTCGCGCTGCACGGCTTCGGTGAAGACGTTGGAGCCGACGGAGAGGTCGCGCGTGAAGTACGGGATGTTGTTCTGGATGATGTTGATGTTCGTCACGTCGGAGCCGATGTTGATGAGCCCCACCACGCGTCCCGCAGTGTGATCCCCGCTGGCTTCGACGGCGTTCTGAATGGCGAACGAATCCACATCGATGACGATGGGATTCAAGCCGGCCTCGCGCACTAGTGTGGCGTGGGCGTTGACCATTTCTTTTTTGGCCGCAACCAGCAGGATTTCCATCTGGTTGGCGCCGACGTCGTCGTTCAGGACCTGGAAGTCCAGGCACACGTCGTCGATATCGAACGGCACGTGTTGCTCGGCTTCCCAGAAAATGGCTTCTTTGGCGTCATCGGGGTTCATCTTGTCCATGACGACCTTCTTCACGATGACGGCGCGGCCGGACACGGCGGTGACGACATCTTTCGCCGCAACACCCGCCTTCTCCATGGCTTCCTGAATTCCCTGCACGACCAGGCTCTGGTCCATGACCTCGCCCTCGACGATGGCTTCGGGAGGAAGCTTCACGATGCCGTACTTCGTCAGCACGGGAGCGTCTTTCGAGTGATCGACTTCGACGACCTTGATGAGACTGGAGCCGATGTCCAGACCCACAGACGTCTTGCTCTTGCGCGCAAACAACTTCATCTCTGCACCAGCCTTGCTTTCCGCTACTGACGAGTGTTGTGTGCGGTTCGTACCGCTAAGTGACAACAATTTCCGTAAATAGACCTTGCCGACGTGCGCCAATTCGCAAACCTCATGCCAGCGAGGTTCCCCGACCTTGCGCGTCAATTCCGGGATTAACTTTATCTATCCGAAGGAGTTATTACGCGGTGCCCGTGCACTTGTGGCGTCGCAGAGCGGATCGTGAGAGAGAGGTGCGTGCAAACTGCCGTGCACGCGATTGCAATTACCTTGGAATCCAGAGCGAGCCGAGATAGAGCGCCATCACGCGCTCGCCGGCGAAGTACATCAAAATTGCCGCCGGCGCCAGGAAGGATCCGAACGCCACCGCGGTCTTGCCGTCGGCGTTGGAACGTCTGAGGAGAATGACGCCGTACACACTCCCGGCAAAAGCTGCCAGGAACAACACGGCAAAAACCATCTGCCAGCCGAGAAAGGCGCCGATCATCGCCATCAGCTTCACGTCGCCGCCCCCCATGCCCTCGACCTTGCGCGCGGCTTTGTACGCGAGCGCAATACCCAGAATCAGCCCCGCACCCACGAGCGAACCCACCAGCGACTGCACCAGCGTGATGTCGAGGCAAACCACCGCCCCGATCCAGCCCAGGATGGTGCCGCCGATGGACAATGGATCCGGGATGATCTGGTGCTCCCAGTCGATGAAGGTGATTGCAATCATGATGGCGAGAAACGCAAAGACCCACAACGCGGTCAGCGTTGTGCCGTACACCCAGAGCGCTGCCGCCGCGCTGAGCGCCGTCAGAAGCTCAACCAGAGGATATCGAAACGGTATTTTCCATTGGCACGAACGACACTTGCCGCCCAGGACGATCCACGAGAAGAGCGGGATGTTGTCGTACCACGCGATGGTCTTATTGCAGCTCGGGCACATCGAACGCCCGCGCACCATGGACTGGTTGCGCGGCATGCGATGGATGACGACGTTCAGAAAGCTTCCGAACAACAGTCCGAACCCACCGGCAGCAATCGTGAAGATGAGCTTAGGTGTCATGGTGACTGTCCCCGGCCGGCGTCGCTTTCTCCTTCACCGCCGGATCTTTCACGCCCTTCTTCGCGGCCTCGCGCTCGAGCTTCTGAATGTAGTGTTTGGCCAGCTCGCGCAGGTA
>DATNGX010000447.1:0-3157 GCA_035605755.1 Candidatus Krumholzibacteriia bacterium | reverse complement strand
CAACCTCGCCCGACAGTCGCTCCATGGTGTCCCACTGCATGTAGGGCACCATGATCGACACAATCTGGACATCGCGATTGGAAGCCTGCAGCCAGGGCGCGATGGCCTCCACCGAATGCTCGACCTGCTGCATGTCGTTGTTGACGATCACGTCGTTCTTCGGAAGGCGCTCGATCAGCTCGTCGCGAAGTGGAGAGACGTTTACTGCACCGTATGGCCCGCGCCAGGTCTCGAACGAATCGAACACCAGCTGGTCGCGACAATCGAACGCGCGCGCACGATGAAACACGCCAAACAGGATGACGGTTCTGGCGCGGATGTGAGGAGTTACGATCGCGTAGAGACGGCTCGCATAGTAGTAATCGTCGTGAGGGCAGACCGCGGCAGAGAAGACGATATCGTCGCCGACACCGTGCGCTGCAAGCTCCTTTCGACGCGCGGCCGAAAACTTGAGGCTCTGTGAGAGCACTGAATCCATCTGAGCAGCGGTCGTGACGTAACCCACCGCGTCCATTTGTCCGCGCATGCCGTTATCGGGTTTGATACCCACGGAATTCAGCAAATCTGACTTTTCGTCGGCCATGGCGGTCACGGCGACAGCAAGAATGATCGAAACAGCAAGGGATCGGATCAAGGCACGCACCTCCGAGGTGCACATTGTAACCTTTCGCCCGCGCCGCCTGGATTGACTAGATTTCAACTGGCAACGGAGGCAGGACGAAAATGCCGTTCAATATAGTAGAAGATCAGGCCCGGCCCGACGACGAGCGCGCCATCCGCGAAGCGGCGCTCGATGAGACCCTCGAGGCGACGTTTCCGGCCAGTGATCCGCCTTCGACAATCCCCGACCCGGCCGACCCCACGGCCCTCGAGCGCCAGCGCTCCGAACCTCGCAAAGCGGTCGGCTGAACGCCACCGCCCACCGGCCGGTTCTGTGCTATCATACCGGTGAACCCCACAGACATTTGACTCCTCGACGTTACGCACAACTGCGTTGGAGTGATCGATGCGACCTTTCCCCGACCGTTCCGGCCGTCTGGTTTCCTTGCTCCTGACTGTCTGTGTGTTGTTTGCAATCCTTGCCGCGCCCATCGGCGCGGAGCCGCCCTCACCGCCTCCATATTATGCAATCACACACGTCAAAGTGGTGACGGGCACCGGCGCGTCCATCGATGACGCCACCGTGCTTCTCGCCAACGGACTGATCGAGTCCGTGGGCAAGAATGTGAAAGTTCCCGGCGACGCGCGCGTCATCGACGGCAAGGGGCTCTCGCTCTTTCCGGGCATGATCGATGCGCTCACCACGCTTGCGCAGAAGAAGGACGAAGCAGCGAGCGGTGAGCGCAAGACTGCACCCGTCATCACCGGACCGGAAGATCGTCCGCAGACGACACCGTGGGTGAACGCGGCCGACGAGCTCACCGACGACCTTCGCATCGAGAAATGGCGCAAGGCCGGATTCACCGCTGCGATCACGTCGCCCGAAAAGGGAATCTTTGCGGGGCAGGCGTCGCTCATCAATCTTTCCGGCCGATCGGGAAGCGAAGCGGTTATCGCCACTCCGGTGGCGCAGCGTCTGAACCTCAACGGCGAGGAAGCGTTCCGTTCGTTCCCCGGCTCGCTCATGGGAACGCTCTCGTACATCAAGCAGACCTTCCTCGATGTCGATCACTACACCCGGGTAAAAGCCATCTACGCCAAAGATCCGGTGGGCCGCGTGCGTCCCGAATTCGACCGCACGCTCGAGCCGCTGGAGACCGCGATCGCGCAGAAGACGCCGTTTCTCATGCCCGCCAATCTGGGGCGCGAAATCGATCGCGCCATCACGCTCAAGAACACGGCCCATGTGAACGCCATCATCTACGGCGGACAGGGCGCGTACGAGCGCGTCGATGCGCTGCGCGCTGCCGCAACTCCCGTGTTCGTGAATCTCAACTGGCCGAAGGAAGAAAAGAATCGTGATCCCGAAGCGGATACACCGGTGCGCACGTTGATTCACCGCAAGCTCGCGCCGACCACTCCCGGCGCACTCGACAAGGCCGGCGTGAAGTTCGCGTTCTACTCCGGCGGCCTTGCCACCACGTCGGAAATCTTCGAGAACATTCGCGCCGCGATCGACAACGGCCTCAGCAACGAAGGCGCACTGGCCGCGCTCTCGTCGAATCCGGCCACCATCCTCGGACTCTCGAAGCGGCTCGGCACCATCGAAAAAGGAAAAATGGCGAACGTCGTGCTCGCCACCGACTGGCCGTGGGCGGACGGTGCTGAAGTTCGCGCCGTGTTCGTGGACGGCACGCTCTACCAGGAGCGCAAAGACGAGGGTCCGTCGGATCCGCCCGCATCCGATGTCAGCGGCGTGTGGGCACTCACCACGCAATCTGCGCGCGGCACCCGCGAGTCGACGGCCGACATCACCATGGCGAAAGACGGCAAGGTGAAGGGCAAGATCACCAGCGAGATGGGCGAGACCGCCATCGACGAAGGCCGTATGAGCGCGTCGCTCCTGCGTTTCAAGACCACGCGCGAGTTCGGCGGAAAATCGGTGACCGCATCGTGGTCACTGACCGTGGAGGGCGAGAAGCTCACGGGTTCACTGACCGCCGGCCCGATGCAGATGGACGTCACCGGCGTGCGCAAGTCGAAGCCCGAGCCGGCTGCCGCCACCGCGGAGAAGACAGACAAGAAGCCGGCGGTTTCCGCCGCCGAAATGGAAGCCGCGGTCGCGCAGTACGAAGGTCCCGCGAAGAAGATGGGGACCTACGCCATCACGCACGCACAGATCTGGACGGTGAGTGGCGCTACCATCGAAGACGGAACCGTCGTGGTTTCGAAAGGCAAGATTGTCGCGGTGGGCAAGGACGTGAAGATTCCGTCCGGCGCCGAAACCATCGATGCCAAAGGCGGCGCGCTCACACCGGGCATCATCGATTGCCATTCGCACATCGCCATCGAAGGCGGTGTCAACGAAGGCACACTCAGCGTGACCTCGATGGTTGCCGTGGGTGATGTGGTCAATCCCGACGATGTCGCCATCTATCGCGCGCTCGCCGGAGGCGTGACCTCCGCCAATCTTCTACACGGCAGCGCCAACGCCATCGGCGGACAGAATCAGGTCATCAAACTGCGCTGGGGACACGACGCGGAAGGACTCAAGTTC
>DATNGX010000446.1:0-10529 GCA_035605755.1 Candidatus Krumholzibacteriia bacterium | reverse complement strand
AGGGAGGACTCGGCAATGCGTGGGGGGTGGGCTGCTACCACTTTTCCGATCGTGATCTCGAGAGCGCGGGTCTTCCCGTCGGTGAGATTCGCGACGGCTACCAGGTCATCGCGGATCGCATCGGTGTGCAGGCCTGCGACGACGACACCAGCCCCTTCTGCGGCGGTGATGTGAAAGGCTTCCAGCCCGTCATGGAGATGGACGCGGCGTCGAGCGCACTTTACGCGCGCTACCGCTCGCGTCGCGACTCGATGCTGCGCTCGGGAATGCACGTGGGACGTCCGGCGCTGGCCGTTCTCACCGAAGCCAAAGACGGCCGCCATCCCATCAATTACGACAACATGGATTTCTACACTGACCAGCGCGAAACCGCGTACCGTCCGTGGATCACGCTCAATGAGCTCAGGAAGAATCCGCGCTTCGAGTATCGCGGCGACATCGTCGTCACGTCATTTCAGGAGGACAACGACGGCGTCGAGGTGCAGGGCTTCGTCATGAACCGCGACGAGCGCGAGAGCGTGACTGTGCGCGCGCGCAAGCTGGTGCTGTGCGCCGGCGCCATCGGCTCGATGCGCATCGTGGCACGGGCGATGAACGGCATCGGTCATCCGTTTCCGATTCTCACCAATCCGTGTGATTACCTGCTTGGCCTGCAACCGTCGCGCATCGGGAAGCCGCTGGGGGAGAAGACGTCGTCGTTTGCGCAGCTCGCGGTGTTCTATCGTCCGCCGGGCGAGGACGCGGTGGCGTACTCGGGCGGATCCATCTACAGCTACCAGGCACTGATGCTGTTCCGGCTCGCGCGTGAAGCACCGCTCGCGTTCGCACTCTCGCGCGATCTCCTGCAGTACCTGCAGACGAGCCTGCTCATGATCGGCATGACGTATCCCGACTGGCCCGTGCCCGGAAACTTCCTGAAGCTCGTGCGCGACGACAATTCGCCCACGGGCGACGTGCTCACCGCGGAATACGAGCTTTCAGCGCGACAGGCCATGATGCGGTCCCGGACACTGGGTGCGATCAAGCGCAGCTTCCCGTCGATCGGGTGCGTCATCGCGTCGTCGGTGCGCGGGAAGAATGGATTCAGCTCGCACTATGCGGGGACGATTCCGTACTCATCGGAAGAGCGCGACTTCACGCTCGCACCCGACGGGAGGCTCCACGGCACGCGCGCGGTCTACGTGGCGGACGGCTCTGGATTCCGCTTCCTGCCGGCGCTGGGGCTTTCGTGGACGCTCATGGCCAATGCGCACCGCATCGCGCGGCGCCTGGCCCGGGTGTAAACTGCGTGCGCGGCGTGGTCCGAAACCTTGACACCACGCCCCCGCAACCGTAAAGTCGGCCATCCTTCGAGACGCTAGCTCATCTGGCAGAGCACTTGCCTTTTAAGCAAGTGGTACCGGGTTCGAGTCCCGGGCGTCTCACCAATTCGGTGTAAACACGGGCTGCGTCGCAACGACGCGGCCCGTTTTGCTAATATGGCACCATGACGACCCGCAACGTCAGGCCCTTCGTCCATCTGCGGGTGCTTTCCTCCTACAGCCTCGGACTCGGACTTTCGTCGCCCGGCGACGTTTGCCGCCACGCACTGCGTTCGGGCTTCAACGCGGTTGCACTCACCGATGTGAGCGGTACCTACGGCTTCGTCGAGCTGCATCGAGCGGCGCGCGAAGCCGGCGTGAAGCCCATCTACGGCACGCTCGTGTTCCTGGATTGGAACCTGCCCGGACACGCCAGCGAACCGGTGCAGTCGCTGATCGTGCTGGCGCTCGATCGCACCGGGTTGCGCAACGTGTGCGCGATTGCGAGCGAGAGTGCGATACGTCGCGAACGCCACGACGGACTGTTCGCGGCCAACCTCGACGGGTTTACCGAGGGTGTGGCCGCGATCGCACACCTCGATCCCAGGTCGAGCGGTCTTTCGTGCGAGCACCTGTTGGGGCCGTTGCACGACCTCTTCGGCGAGCGGTTGTTCGTGGAGGTTCATGCGCGCGTTCCGGAAGCGCAGCGCGCCGCGCAGAAGAATGCCGTGGCGGCAGCGGAAGGCCTCGGCACCTCCACAGTACTGACGCAGGATGTGCGCTTCGTCGGTCCCGCGCGACCGCAGTTGTTCGACCTGATGGCGAGTGCGGATGAGCCGGGCTTCGAGCATCGCGTGTTCAGCGACAAGCGCGCGAGCGATGCGTCGCCCGACCACGGCATGTTGACGACGGCCGACATGTCGGAGTTCTACGAGGAATACCCGGACGCCTTTACCAATGCATCCTTGATTGCATCGCTGGTGCAACCGGATTTGTTTGCGGTGCTGGAAGAATCTCCGCAGTCGACCCTGTCTGACATGTTTGCGACGGTGGCGAAGGAAGCATCGTTGCGAGCCCGTATCGAAGCGTTGAACGAGCACGCGTCGGCCGGACTCGAGCCGCGCGCGCGCGAGCTCGCGCAGGAACGTGTCGGTCACGAGCTCACGCTCATCGAGAACGCGGGCCTGGAGGAGACCTTCACGAGATTCGAGCGCCTGGTATCGCTGCTCAGGGATGTGCATGCGCGCCTCGGTCCCGCCACCGGGCTTTCGGTGCAATCCCGCACCGCGTTTCTCCTCGGTATCACCTCGTTCGATCCGTATACGGTGGACGCGCATTTCGAGCCGTCGTTCGGAGTGAGGGATGCGTCTGAGAACGTGTTCGATGTGCAGATCTCACCCGAGGACCGGCCCGCCGTGCTTGCCATCGTGAACCGCGCCTTTGCCGGCGCCAGCGTGGGCTATGTGCCCAGCGTGGAGCACCTCACACCGGCGCGATCGATGCGCATGGTGGCCCGGTGGATGGCGGCGTCCACGCCGGAAGTGGACGAAGCGGCCAAAATCGCAGGGCGTTTTCACGGCGCCACACTGCGACAGCTGGCGGAAGAGAACCGCGCCTTCGGCGCGTTGTACCGAAAGAGCGCCGGTTTCCGCGACATCGTCGCGCACGCAGCTTCGGTGGAAGGATTGCCGTTCGGCTTTACGCGCGCCAAACGCACCGTGATCGTCTCGCCGCGTCCGCTGCGCGATTTCTTCGCGTACACGGTGAGCCCCACCAGCGGCGAGCATTTCATTCAGGCCACGCGCGATTCGTTTCCCCTCGGCGCGGTGCTGCGCATCGACCTGGCACTGCTGCGCGTGCTGGCCTTCCTGCCGCCGGTGGATGAACGCGAGCACGCACGCGCGGACGCGTACCCACTCACTGCCGATGCGGACCTCCAGGGCGTTCACCTGCTCGAAGGTGCACCCGGCCGGCTGGCGCCGTCGTTCGGCATTCGCGATTTCAACGACCTCGTGCACTTCGTGGCCCTCATGCGCTGGCGGGGAAGCGGGCTGTCGATGGCGGGGCGCATGGCCGAATTCCGCAAAGAAGCGGCCGCGGATCCGCCGGCAGCCCATCTCGTGGGCGAGATTGTGAAGGAAACGCGGGGCTGGCTCCTGTTCGTCGATCAACTGCGCGATGTGGTCACGGCACTCTCCGGCACGACGCGCGCCGAAGCCAACGCGTTCATCTCGCGGCTCGCCGATCACACACCCGGTAACCTGGCCAGCCTTCGCCACGAATTCTTCCGGCGCACAGTGGAGCAGGGGGTGTCGCTCGAGGATGCGACCGCCTGGTTCGCGCGCTTGGTGCGCGAGTCCCAGCATGCGCTGGACCGCCAGCGCATCATCGCGGAGTGCCTGCTGACGCAGCGGTGCCTGGTGGCAAAGCGTACGGGAACGGCCATGGTGGACAGTCCCGCTGCGAAAGAGGAGAAGGTGGCTCCGCCCAGCCAGACCAGGCCCGTGGTCGAAGCCGGGCCGCTACTCATCCCGGAGCCAGCGCACGAAGACCTCTTTTCAGGGGTCCAGGCGGAGGGTCCGCGGCTACACACAAACGTTTCACGAAACCAAAGTGATGGGTTCGTCGTACTAGGGTCAGTGTCGGAGTTCTATCCCCACCCGGCACCCACACCGGTCCAGCTGGCCGGGAGGGTCCGGAACCTCCAGACCTTCAGGTCCAGCGCAGACAAAAAGGTTGGCTATTTCGAGCTGTTCGATGCCAGCGGTACCGTCCGGGTCTACGTGCCGGCAGACCCCTATCAGCGGTTCGAGTTGTTGATCCAGGACGGGAACGAAGTCGTTGTACGCGGTGTAGTTCGGCGACGGGACGGACGCCAGGTATGCGACGCACTGGAGATCATCAGCGAGGGAGGGATTGGATTTGGAAAGGCATCCGCTAACAGGTCGTCAGCAAGAGATCCTTGAATACGTCGCGTCCTTCACGCGCGACACCGGTTATCCCCCCACTGTCCGTGAAATCGGCCGTGCTACCGGCCTCCGCTCCCCACGTTCCGTCAGCCAGCACCTTCAAGCACTCGAACGCAAAGGGTTCATCCATCGCGGCCGCGAAAAGTCGCGCGCCATCCGCGTGCTCGATCGCCCCGATTCGCCCGTCCCGGCGACCGGCGCCCATGCTGTACCGCTCCTCGTGCGTGGACGTGTGGTCGCCGGGGAGGCGACCGCCAGCGCCGAAGTGCAGGGCACGAGCTACCTCATCGACCGCGACCTGTTCGAAGGCACCGGGAACTACCTCATGCGTGTCGACGGCGAGTGCATGACGGACACCCACATTCTTCCCGGCGACATGATCGTGGTCTCGCCCGGCGCCCTCGCGAAAAACGGCGACGTCGTGGTGGCCAGGATCAACGGTGGCACTTCCGTGAAGCGCTACGAAGAGAGCGGGGAAGCCCGCCGTCTCGTGGCGACCAACGGAAGTATCAACGTGGACGCGTCGGTGCAGATCGTGGGCCGCGTGGTCGGGCTCATTCGCGCGAAGGTCTAATTGCCGTGAGAACGCGGTGTGGCCGGCCCCACACCGCTTCTCGCGGTCGTCATTCCGACCTCCCCAACTCAGCCTTGCTTCCCAAGCACAAGTCTCGTACTCTGTTGGCCGCTAATCTTCGGTGGTTCCCATCGTCTAGTGGTTAGGACACCGCCCTTTCACGGCGGCGACACGGGTTCGAGTCCCGTTGGGAACGCCATTTCTTTCCAGAACAGAGTCCAGACAGGCTACGCGTCCCGGGTGGGGAGTCCAATCTTCTTGAGCACCGGCTTCCAGCGTGGATCCGACCGCATTGTCCGGAAGGAAACCTCATCGACAAGGATATTAAAGATGTTTGGATCATGTGCCGCGACGGCCTTGTCAATCCACGCGAAAGACTTGTCGTGTTCACCACGAAATCCGCGCAACGCGGCACATGTCAATGGATCTCCGTCGCCAAACTGCCTCTCGAATTCCTCCATTGCCCGGGTCGACGCGGCCGTATTTCCAAGCATCTGTTCGGCGTACGCGTCTGCCTGCAAACGATAATAATCGCCCAATCCCGTCAGCTCTCCCACTTTTCCATACGCGTCACGCAAACCCTGGGCATTGCCGCGGGCGAGATTGATCGCCGTGAGCGTAATATAGTTGTTCGGGCTGTCCGCTTGCAGAGCCAGTGCACGAGCGCACGCGGCTTCGGCCTCGTCAAGGCGTCCGTTAGCAGCGGAAATGGCGGCCAAATTCTGAACCGCAGTCACGCTGAGGGGCTCGATCTCGACTAGCTTCTTGAACAGCGCGTACGATTCCTCGAACCGCCCCAGGCCCATCTGAACGTAGCCAGCATTGCTGATCACGATAGAACTCTTCGGATCCGCAGCGAGGGCGCGCTCCATGGTGCGCTCGGCCTCGGCGAACTCCCAGTCAGCCAACTGAATGATCGACAGCCTGGAAATGGCGGTTGCGAGGCCGGGGTCGAGCTCGGACGCCCGGGTGAGCATTTCACGTGCGTGTCGGTTCGCCTGCTGAATTTCGGTTGCGGACGACACCAAATCGGCTTCCCTCATGTAAACGAGCCCCATTTCGGCATACGCCGGGGCGTACTCCGGCGCGAGCTCGATGGCGCGTTCGACCTGCTCACGCGCGCGTCGTATGGGCTCCTTGCCTCCGACCCTCAAGTTATAGCGCGCTTGCAACACAAGGTCGTATGCCTCGGTCGACCGATTGTCGGATGCGTGGTTGCCCAACAACGTCACCTGTAGCTCACGTGCGACCGACTTCGCGATGTCATCCTGCACGGCGAATATGTCGTCGAGGGTCCGATCATAGGTCTGCGACCACAGATGGAAGCCATCGCTCGCTTTCACAAGCTGCGCGGTGATGCGCACCTGCTTACCGGACTTGCGCACGCTGCCTTCGAGAATATTGGCAACCCCCAGCTTCTCGGCCACCTCGCGCAGATCCTCGTTTTTCCCTTTGAACGAGAAGGATGACGTTCTTCCCGCCACCTTGAGGTCGGGGATCTTGACCAGGGCGTTCAACAACTCCTCGGTGAGGCCATCGGAGAAGTATTCCTGCTCCTTGTCGGAGCTCATGTTCACGAAGGGAAGGACAGCGAGAGAATTGGTGGGGTCGCCGCTCGCGGCGGGAGCGTGGTTGGTTCCGCGGCCGAACGCAAAGAAAAGTGCAGCAGCGACGGCAGCGGCTGCCGCGGCCACGATCATGACGCGCTTGCGCCGCGATGCTTTCGCGCGCGCCCGCCCCAAGGACGGCGACGAGCCCATCGCGGTGACTTCACTCACACCGGATTCGACTTCCTTGCGCAGCGCCTGCAACTCGTTGCGCACGTCCTTCGCCGACTGGAAGCGGTGCTCGGGATCTTTCTCCAGGCAGTGCGACACGATGCGCCCGAGGTGGTGAGGCAGGTTGGATTTCACGTGCGTGAGGGGCGCGGGCGTAGCGCTCAAAATGGCGGATGAAATGTCCGCGTTGGTGGGGCCGGTAAACGGCCGCTGTCCCGAGGTCATTTCGTAAAGCATGATGCCGAGGGAGAAGATGTCGCTGCGGTGATCGACGTTCTGGCCGCGCAACTGTTCCGGCGACATGTAGGGCACGGTGCCCATGATCTGGCCCTCGGTGGTGATGGGGCTGGTGCGTGTCTGATCGAGATCCGACGAGGCGTCGGAAACCGCCAGTTTCGCGAGACCGAAATCGAGCACCTTGGGACGACCGTCGCGCGCGATCAGAATGTTCGCCGGTTTGAGATCGCGGTGGACGATGCCTTTCTCATGTGCGGCGGAGAGCGCATCAGCCCCTGCAATTCCGATGTCGAACACTTTGGCGAGCGGCAGTCCTTCGCCGGTGATCAACTCGTTGAGACCCTGGCCGTCGACGAGCTCCATGGTGAGGAAGTGAACGCCCTGGTCTTCCTCCACGGAATAGAGATGGACGATGTGCGGGTGATTGAGCGCGGCGACGGTTTTCGCTTCGCGCTGGAAGCGCTCGAGCCGCGCGGGATCGGACGCCATCTCGGTGGGGAGCACCTTGAGCGCGACGTCACGCTCGAGCCGGGTGTCACGGGCTCGATAGACTTCGCCCATTCCACCGCGGCCAATGAGAGCGAGGAGCTGGTAGTGGCCGAGGGTTCGTCCGAGCACGCGGGAATTCTATCCGGCGCCGCGTTGATCGGCCAGCAAATAACGCGTGCCTACAGTTGGCCAGCCTGACACGGCCCGCCGCATCGCATCGACTTCCCGAAGCCAGGATCGTCACGGAAGCGCGTATGCCACGGCGTTGATGTTCATCCCCGCACCCACCGAAGCGAGCACGATGCGCTGGCCGGACTCGAGGCGCTGGTGCTCGAGCTTCTCCTTCATCAAGAGATCGAGCAGCGTCGGGATAGTGGCCACCGAGCTGTTCCCGAGCCATGAGATCGTCATGGGCATCACCTTGTCGGGCGCCGGATCGGCTCCGAACAGGCCATAGATCCGTTCCAGAATGGCTTCGTCCATCTTGGCGTTGGCCTGGTGGATGAGGATCTTGGACACGTCAGAAAGTTGAAGACCCGCCTTGGTAATGCACTCCTTCACGACCGTCGGCACGAGGCGCAGCGCGTACTCGTAGAGTTTGTGCCCGTTCATTTTGAGAAACAGGTCGGAGCCGTCGAAATCAGGATTGTACGAGGGGCCGAGGTGCAGGAGCTGCGATGCCTCGATCGTGTCGGAGCGCGTGCAATGGGCCAGAATGCCGATGGGCTTGTTGGTGGTGATGCCCTCGAGCAGACACGCGCCGGCGCCATCCGCGTAGAGCATGCTGTCGCGGTCGTGCGGATCGGAAACGCGCGAGAGTGTTTCTGCGCCGATCACCAGCGCACGCCTGGCGTCGCCGGACCGGATGTAGTAGTCCGCCTGAATGACTGCTTGCAGCCAGCCCGCGCAGCCAAACGGCAGGTCGTACGCCACGGTCGCCGGGTTTCGGATTCCCAGTCGCTGCTTGACCCGTGCGGCCAGCGTCGGAACCATGTCTGTGCGACGGTTGTCGACGCCGACGTCTCCGAAGTTGTGTGCGACGATGATGTAATCGAGCGTTTCCGGGTCGCATCCCGAGCTCGCGAGCGCATCGGCCGCTGCCAGATGCGCGATGTCCGACGTGCATTGATCGGCGCTCAGGTACTGGCGGGCATTGATCCCGGTGATGGCCTGAAACTTGTCGATGATGTCGCGAGTCGCGCGATCAATCCGCGTTCCGTTGGCGTCGTAAAACTCGTGCTCGAGGAATGCTGAATTGGGTACGACTTGCTCGGGGATGTAACTTCCGGTTCCCACGATGGTGGTTCGGATGAAATCGGTCACGGTCGATCCTCCGGGTACGGGGGGCACGTGCAACGGCCGTGTCTGAAAATGTAGTAAGCATTTCGGGCTTTTGTCGACTGCAAAAACAGCAGGCGTCGATTCAAGTCGTTGCGACCTGGCGCGTGGGGTAGTATCCGTCCTCATGACACCCAGGACCCACAAGACCGAAGAATCGGCCATCCGCCGCATCGCGCTGGCCTATCCCAGTACCCGCGAGGACCATCCCTGGGGGGAAACCGCGTTCAAGGTGAAGGACAAGGCGTTCATCTTCATGCGCTGCGATGAGGATGGGCTGAGCATCGGCATGAAGCTTCCGCAGTCGAATGCCGAAGCGCTCGATTATTCCTTCTGCGAACCCACTCATTACGGGCTGGGGAAGAGCGGGTGGGTGACGGCGACGTTCAGTCCCACCGACAAGGTTCCGATGGATCTCCTCGAGCCATGGATCGACGAGAGCTTTCGCGCCGTCGCGCCGAAAACCCTGGTGAAGCAGATCGACGGCGAAAAGACTCCTGCCCAAACGAAAGCCAAAACCAAAGCGCGAACCACAGCGAAGAAGACAAAGTAAGAACGCAAGCTAGATGTCCTGCGTCGGCAGGCCGATCTTTTTCAAGAGCACGTTCCAGCGCGGGTCGGAGTGAAGCGGAAGCAGGAGCGGCTCACCCAGCAGGATGGCCATGGCGGGATCGTGCGCCGAGAAGGCCCGGTCCAGCTCGGCGAATGCGCCGTCATGATCTCCGCGCACGGCGCGAATCTCCGCGCACGTCAACGGATCGCCTTCACCAAAGTCCTTCTCGAACTTTTCCATGGCGGTCGCCGGAGCGCTCTTTCCTCCGGCTGATTCCACCAGGGCATCGCTCAGTGCGGTTTCGTAATCGCCGTTTCCGGCGATCGCTATCCACTTGTCGAAGGCAGCGCGGGCTTCCTGCTGCCGGCCGCGCATGACCGACAGGATCGCCATGTTAAGGATGCCGCCGTCGAAATCGGGCCGTGCCGCCAGTATTCGATCGAGAATTCTCTCGGCCTCGTCCAGACGGCCGGCCAGCATGTTTGCGCCCGAGAGGTTCTGGTAAGCGATGATGTTCAGCGGATCGAGCGCGATGACCTGCTCGTTCAACCGGATGGCCTCGTCATAATGTCCCAGTCGCTGGTACATGAGCGCGGAGTTTCCAATGACGATGGGGTTTTTCGGACCCGCTGCCAGAGCAAGCTTCACCTCGCGCGCCGCGTCTTCGAACTTCCACTCGTCAACGTATACACCGACCATGCGCGAACGTGCGACGGCGAGATTGGGATCCAATTGCAGGGCTCTGGTGAGCGCTTCGCGACACAGGCGGCTCGCCTCCTGCTTTTCGGCAATCGTATTCGCGCGCTCGGCTTCACGCCTGTGTACGAGCCCCATTTCCGCCCACGCCGGAGCATAGTCCGGTGAAATCTTGATCGCTTCCTCCAGCAGCGTCCGCGCGTTGCGAATGCTCTCTTTGGTTGCCGATGCGATCGCGTAGCGGGCCTGCAACACGAGGTCGTAGGCCTGTGCCGCAGGCTCCTTGCTTGGCTGCCTCAAGAGCGTCACCTTGAGCTCTTCCGCCACGGAGCGCGCAATGTCCGCCTGCACGACGAAGATGTCGTCGAGTGTCCGGTCATAGGTCTGCGACCACAGGTGAAAGCCGTCTTCGGCTTTCACCAGCTGGGCGGTGATGCGCACGGTGTTGCCCGACTTGCGCACGCTGCCTTCCAGGATGTGGGCAACGCCGAGCTCCTTGCCGACTTCGCGCAAGTCTTGGTTCTTTCCCTTGAACGAGAACGACGAGGTTCGTCCCGCCACTTTCAGATCCGGGATTTTCGAGAGTGCGTTGAG
>DATNGX010000445.1:0-3481 GCA_035605755.1 Candidatus Krumholzibacteriia bacterium | reverse complement strand
ATCAGGCGCGCGCGCATGATGTGGTACATGGGCTGGTCGGTCGACGACGAGACCGATACCGATCTGAAGCCGGCGTGCGAGCCGCTTTACAACGAGCTGCGCACCGCCATCGCCGAGTGCGACGCGCGCATCGAGGCCGGCGACAACGATGAAAAATTACGGCTCTATCGCGGCTGGGCGTGGATGCTCATGTCGCACGTTCACACCTACGAGAATGCGTTCTGGTCCGCGGGGCGCGAAGCGAAGAAGGGCAAGGAAGACCTCGAGTGGTATCTCCAGCGCCACCCCGACGAGCCCGTTGCCACGAGCCTGATGGGTGCATTCCTGTATTTTGCGGACACGCTGCCCAAGGCCTACAAGTTTGTATCCAAGCTCCTGTTCCTCCCGTCCGGTGACCGCGACCGCGGACTGCAGATGATGGAAACCGCGCGCGCGTGGGACAACCCGATCGGCACCGACAATCTTCTCATTCTGTATTCGGTGTACCTCGGTTTCGAGGGGCGGTATGAAGAAGGACTGAACGGTTTCAGCGAGTTGCAGCGCGAGTATCCGATGCACGCGACCTTCGTGCGGCCCGGCGCCATCATGGCGCCGCTCCTCCCGCAGCAGAGCACCGCGAAATCCGACAGCCTCGACGCGCGCACGGCGCTGGTGTCTTCGCTGAGTGACAGAAAGATCGACGCGTCGACGTGCTCGCTGATCATCATGGAGCGCGCATTTGCCGACCGGTTCTACAATCCGGCGCGCTCGATCGAGCGCCTCGAAAAGATTCTGCAAGACGATCCCAGGCATCCCGACTGGACGGTTGGATTTGCGGCCTATCAGCTGGGACTCTTGCGCGCGGCGCAGGGTGACGTGGAAAAGGCCAAGAATGCGTTCGATCTCGCCATCCGCGACAAGCGCGTGGAGTATCTGAAGGACGACGCCAAAGCGGCGCGCGACGCACTCAAGAACTATCCCAACGGGACCGGCCTCGGACCCGCCAACATCGCCGCCATTTACGGCAGCGATGAATCAGCGCGCGCGGCCGTTCGCGAAGAGCTGGCCACGAAACAGAACGCAACCATCGCCGATCAATTCTATCTGGGAGAAGCGTGGCTCATGTCGGGCGAGCTCGACAAGGCGCTCACCGCATTCACCGGCGTGATCAATCCCACCGTGGCACCGTGGGACGCGCAGTACCAGATGATCGCGGCCACGCGCGCGGGCGAAATTCTCGGCGCCAAGGGCGACTTCAAGGCCGCCGCCAAACACTACGAGACCGCCGGCAAATTCTGGCACAAGGAATACCTGCTCGACTGGGTCCTCGACGCCCGCAAAGGCTACTTCGAACGCCTCACCCAGGGCAAAGAAACCACCAAGCCGAATCTCCTCACGGCTTCCATGCAGTAAGCGCAGCACGCAGGTCCGTTACGGACTGGGTTCGGCGCGCAGCACTTAAAAAAACTCCGACTTCCCGATACAGAGAATTAATTCGTTGCGTGAAATTTACCTTCGCAACGAAAGTAAAAAACACCCAGCGGCGTACTGTTACTGCCGCTGCGGCAGTAAGCACTCTTTTCACAAACAATAGATCGGTTACGGAAACTAGTCGGCGGCGTGCGACATGTTCACGGTAGTTTCGGTGAACGAATAGATCGCGCCGACCTGCACCGTTGAGAAGCCTGTCGATGACGTGGCGCAGAAGAAGTAGCTCGTGCCCTCGTTGGGTACCGGGCGGTTCCAGTCTTCGCGATGCGCATCCTTCACCGCGTACACATCTCGGGTTACTACGCGGTTGGGTTCCACCACCGCAAGCGTGAGCGAGTCGAACAATTCACATGACACGAGATCGAGCGAGAAGCTTCCGTCCGGCGCCGTGCGATCGGACGGACGTCCGGTCTCGTCGCCCTGATTGCAGGTGCAGCCGTTGGCGTCGTCGAGCACGAGCAGAGTACCCTGGCAATGCGTTGCGAAGGCGACCGTCGCGCCGGCGATGGGCATGCCGAGAGAGGTGACCAACCGGCCGTCGAGTCGATACGAGTTGAGGGGAGGTTGGGCCGGGGGCGTAGACGTAACCGTCAGGGGCAGAAACACGAGAAGAAGGCATATCCACGGGACAAAACGCCTCATGACCCCTTGATTGTAGCACGAAATATCTGCGTAATTTTTACCTTCGTAACGAAGGTAACTTTCACCCAAACGTCTACGACTCGGCGTTCTCGATCGCGAGGCGGGCATTGCGGCGCATGCCTTCGGGCTTCGCACGGCGAATGGCGCTTCCCTTCGTCATCTCGCTGAATTCCTGATCTCCGATGGCTGCCAGCTCTTCCAGCGGCATGTCGATGAGCGCGCTGCGCTGCTCGCGGTGAAACACGATCGACTCGCTCGCCACGCGATTGAACGGGCACACGCTCTGGCAGGTGTCGCAGCCGTAGACATCGGCGCCGAGGAGCGGCGCGAGCGCGGGGTCGATCTCGCCGCGCTTTTCAATGGTGAGATACGAGATGCAGCGGCGCGCATCCAGGACGAACGGCGTATCCAGCGCACCGGTCGGACAGGCGTCGATGCACTTGCGACAGCCGGCGCACAAAGTCTCCAGCGGTTCATCGGCGCAGAGATCGAGGTCGGTAAGAAGCGCGCCCAGAAAAATCCATGAGCCGAACTGCGGTGAGATGACGTTTGTGTTCTTCCCCAGCCACGCAATACCGGCACCGATGGCAAGTGCGCGATCGGAGACGGGGTGGATGTCACACACAGCGCGCGTCTGCGCTTCGGGAAACTCGGCACGCACACGCTGATTGAGATCCTGGAGCATGCGCTGCATGACCTCGTGATAATCCTCGCCGTGCACGTAGATGGAAAACCTGCCGCGCCCGTCGCGCGCATCCATCTCGCGCTGCTCACGCTCGACTCCCTGATAGTAGTTGAGACCCACGCAGATGGCGGAGCGCGCACCGGGGAGCACGTGGCCGGCATCTTCGCGCAGCGGACGATGGCGCTCGAGCCAGCGCATGTCGCCATGCTGGCCGTCGCGGAGCCAGCGCGAGAAAATGGCGTCGGAATGGGGATCGGGGCCGAGACGGGCAATCCCGGAGAGGGAAAAACCAACCTCGAGAGCGAGGGACTTTATGTGTGTCTCGGCGGCCAGCATGGCAGCCGATTATATCATCTTCGAAGAGCGCGCCTGCCGGCGCGCTTTGTTCGCTCACGCCGTTTGCGCTTCCGGGGAGGACGGGGTTTGTCGTCTTTCGACTCGGTCTTCTTTTCCACGACCTTGGTCTTCTGGACTTCGGCGTGGCCGTCTTCGGCGTCGCGCAACCGGTCGTGGAAGTGGCGCAGGCCCTGATCGACGAGATAGTGCATGGTGCCCGACTCGTAGCCGCTGGGCGGACTCCAGCGTCCCGCACGCTTGCCGGTCAGCACCTCGATGCCTTCATCGATGGTGCGCACGGCGTAAATGTGGAAGATCTTCTTCTTCACGGCGTCGACGATTTCCTGG
>DATNGX010000444.1:0-2922 GCA_035605755.1 Candidatus Krumholzibacteriia bacterium | reverse complement strand
GGCTGGGCGGGATCATCCCCGATCATGTCGAGGTGGCGGTCAACCCGGAGTTCCTGCGCGAAGGCACCGCCGTGTACGACTTCTTCAATCCGCCCAAGACCGTGGTGGGGTCGGATCGCGAATCCACCGCCAATACCGTTGTGGATCTGTACCAGGGAATTGAAGCACCCGTGTTCAAGACTCCAATCAAGGTGGCGGAGACGGTCAAGTACGTCGACAACGTGTTCCACGCCGTCAAGATTTCCTTCGCGAATGAAATCGGGAGCATCTGCAAGAGCGTGGGTGTCGACAGTCACGACGTCATGGATATCTTCACCGCGGACAAGAAGCTCAACATCTCGCCCGCGTACTTGAAGCCCGGCTTTGCGTTCGGTGGATCGTGTCTGCCCAAGGATGTGCGCGCGCTTGTCTATCTGGGACGGTCCAACGATCTCGATCTACCCATGCTGTCGTCGCTCCTGGCCAGCAACGACAATCAGATTGAACGCGCGGCGCAGATGATTTTCGCGCGCGGCAAGAAGAAGCTCGCGTTTCTCGGCATGAGCTTCAAGCCCGGCACGGACGATCTGCGCGAGAGTCCGCTGGTGCGATTGATCGAGCAGTGTCTGGGCAAGGGCTACGACCTGCGCATCTTCGACCAGAGCGTCTCGCTGGCACGGCTCACCGGCGCCAACAAGGCCTACATCGAGAAGGAGATTCCGCACATCTCGCGGCTCTTGTCCACCAATCTGGATGAAGTGATCGAGTTCGGCGAAGTGGTGGTGGTGGGACATCGCACGAAGGAATTCGCGGAGGCGCTCAAGAAATCGGCAGGGAAACGTGAAATTCTGGATCTGGCGCGGGTATTCGATACGCTGCCGGTAAAGGACTACGAGGGGCTCAACTGGTAGGAGAATTTCGCGCGCCTTTGGCGCGCGTTCCCAGGCTCAGCCAGCCGTCGTTGTAACGAATGACGAGGAACGTGCCGAAGAGCAGCGCCGCGTTGCGCACCAGCAAGAGCCACGAGGTGTGGGCGCCGCCTTCGCCGAAGCAGCCGCAATCGATCACCATGCCGCGCACCATCACGGTGGTGATGGCAGCGATGAAGACGATGAGCAGAATGAAGATGGCTCCCGCCGCCTTGCGCGTGAGAATGCCAAGGATGAGAAACGTCGCGGCGACGAGCTCGCTCCACGAAACCGCGATGGCAAACAGGTTGGAGAGCGAAAACGGAATCAGCTTGTACCCGCGCACGGCCATGGCGAACGCCGCCGGGTGCAGCACTTTTTCGAAGGCCGCATAGAAAAACAGGCCGCCCACGATGAAACGTGCCGCAAGATTGAGCCAGCGACTGCGCAGGAAGCTCATGGGCGCGGGCCTTTCTCGACCGGGAAACCCGCCTTCGTCCATTCTTCCCAGCCCCCGGAGAACACGGAGACGTCCTGCCAGCCGATGATCTTGAGCTCGGTGGCAAGAAGATCGCTGAAATCACACGATGGACCACGGCAGTAACAGATGACATGCGCGTCGTTGGAGACTTCGCGATTGAGGACGTCCTGGAATTCCGGGAGGCGATCGTGCGGAACATTGATCGAGCCCGGGATGTGTCCTGCTTCGTATTCTTCGGTGGATCGCGCGTCGATGATGACGGCGCTCCTGGCGTCGAACTGCGTCTTCATCTCGTCGAGCGAGATGGCGCCTTCGGCGGTGGGTACGAACGTTTTGGTGGTGTCCACGTCGCCGTGCTGCGCGGTGGAGACCACGGCACCCTTCTGGATGAGCGCCACGCCGTCGGGGCGCACGGCATTGACGCCGATACCCAGCACGGTTGCGACGATCATGAGGGCGACGCCGCCCGCGAGTTCACGAAAGAATGAAGTCATGGAATTGAATCGCGTGTTTCGACATCCTAACCGAGCCATGCCGGACGATCCAGTAGCATATAACACCAAAGACCCCCGCCCGGTTCCGGATATGCTTGGCCTTGCAACTTTGAGGGGCGGGAAATAGCCCATGTGCGGCATCGCCGGCATCGTCCATGCGAATCCTGCCCGACCGGTATTGGAAGCTGCTCTGCGTTCCATGTGCAGCGCCGAGCACCACCGCGGGCCCGACGACAGCGGTGTACATGTCGACGGAGCGGCCGGCATCGGCATGCAGCGTTTGTCGATCATCGACGTCGCCGGCGGCCATCAGCCCATCTACAACGAGGACCGCTCTTGTGTGATCGTCCAGAACGGCGAGATCTACAACCATCTCGACGTGCGCCGCGAGCTCGAGCGCCGCGGTCACAGGTACGTCACGCGCAGCGACACCGAAACCATCCTCCACGCGTACGAGGAATACGGCACCAGGTGCGTCACCCATCTGCGCGGAATGTTCGCGATTGCGATCTGGGATTCCAGGCGCTCCCGGTTGTTTCTCGCCCGCGACCGCATGGGGAAGAAGCCCCTCTATTATAGTGTGCTCGGCACGGGCCGTGACGCCCGCCTGGTGTTCGGCTCCGAGCTGAAGGCAGTTCTTGCCCATCCCGACGTGCTGCGCCGTCTCGACGAACAGGCACTCGTCGATTACGTGGCATGGGGCTACGTGCCCGATCCCCGCTCCATCTACGAAGGCATCTTCAAGCTCCCGCCTGCGCACACGCTGGTGTTCGAGGGGGGCCATGTCACGGTCGAGAAATACTGGGATGTTTCGTTTGCTTCACCCGCGCCACTCGAGAACGAACGTGCGTACGTCGATCGCGCGCTCGAGCTTCTGGACGAAGCCGTTCGCATTCGTCTCATGAGCGAGGTGCCGCTGGGTGCGTTCCTGAGCGGCGGAACCGATTCATCGATCGTGGTCGGGCTGATGGCGCGCAACTCCACCACGCCCGTGAAAACCTTTTCCATCGGGTTCGAAGAGAAGGAATACAACGAGCTCGAGTATGCGCGCGCGGTGGCG
>DATNGX010000443.1:0-2461 GCA_035605755.1 Candidatus Krumholzibacteriia bacterium | reverse complement strand
GTCTTCGGTCAGGCCGCAGCGCATCGACCAGGAGCCGGTGAGCGCACACACGTCCGTCATGCGACGCCATTTTTCCTCCATGATGTCGAGACGGTACACGTCGCGGTGGGTTTCCACATCGAGGATGTTGAACGGAGTCGGCGTCGCGGGCACCGTCACCACATTCGCCCACCCCAGCTGGCTCTTCGACCATGCGCTCATGTGCGCGGGATTGGTGGGCGTGTTCCAGTTGCCGCTTCCCATCAGGCACCATTCGCCGACACCCGCGGAACCGCCGTCGGTGTCATAGAGATCCGGGAGCCCGAAGGCATGGCCGAACTCGTGGCAGAACACACCGATGTCGATCAACGAGAAGTTGTTGCAGTTGAGGACGGGCTGAATGGTGTAGTCGTCGACCTGGATCAGGCCGCCGCCGGTGCGCGCGTCGTTGGTGGTGAACACGCCCGTGCCTTCGCCGTACACCTGCTGCCAACCCGTGAGTGAAAAACGATGCGACCAGATGTTGCCGTTGACTCCGCACTCCGCGCCCCGCTCCGGATGCACGAACGCCACAAAATCGACGAAGCCGTCGTCGTCACCCGAGTTGGGGAGCCCGTCCGGGCCGTCGTTGTCATACTGGCCGAAGTTGACGGCAGCATCGTTGGCGCCGAGCGCCGAATAGATGAGCGCCGGAATATTCGCGCAGTCGGCCAGGCCGTTGCACGTTCCCGAGCCTGCGTAATACGCGTTGTTGTTGGGAAGCGTGTGCCAGCCGTACACAGTTCCGGTCAACGTGAGATCGCCATATGAGATTTCATTGTAGAACTGTGTGAGCGTGCGCGGCGCAAACGGTCCGCTGAAGAGTTTGGTCTGGAGTTGGGAGACCGGAAAGGGATCGGCGCCGGTGTCGCTGTACTTCACGCAAAACACAGGCACTTTGAACGTACCCGTCACGGCGAGTGGCTGTCTCTCGGCCGCCGTCATCATGTCGCGCTTGTAGAAGCCGCGGTCTTCGATGTAACGCTCGCGTTTTTCGCGCGCCATGCGCGCCTTCTCGATCCACGCGTGCTGAAACTCGAACGTTCCTTTGACCCGCGCGTGGTTCAAAACCTCGGGTGGTGTTTCCACTCCGGGTGCAGGCGAAACAATCTGTGCGCGAATCAGCGTCGGTGTAACAACGAGACAAAGAAAAAGCGTGAGCAGGCGATAATAGCGTCGCATCGGAAGAGCCCCTTTGGAACTGCCAAAGCCGTGGATGCACGGGGCAATTGCGACCTCAATTCTAGCAGCAAAATCACCACGCCCCAAAAAAATGGGCGGCATGTTGCGCATGCCGCCCATTGGTTTCTCATTGTTCCTTCGTTGACTACTTCAGCAGCGTCACCTTTCTCACGTCTGTGAAGCTGCCCGCCGAGATCCGGTAGAAATACACACCGGAGCTCACCGCGCTGCCATGGTCGTCACGACCATTCCACGTGAGTGAGTACGAACCCGCCGCCTTGTCGCCGTTGACGAGCGTGCGCACCACGGCACCGCTCACGTCATAGACGCGCAGCGTCACGTGCGTGCGGGACGCCAGCTCGTAGCGGATCGTCGTCTGCGGATTGAACGGATTCGGATACGCCGCGAGCAGCGCATTCTTGCGCGGGGTGTCGCCGGCAGCCGTAACGCCGCCCGTCAGGCTGAACGCCTGCGAGAGCACCGCGCTCGCGCCACCCGGGTTGAACACGACCACGTCGTACAGACCGTTGACGCCACCCGCCATGTTGAACTGCGCGACGATGCGATCCTTGCCGGCCCAGTACACGGACGTCGAGTTGAACGTCTGCGCACCGCGGATCAGCTGAACGCTTCCCGTCTTGGCGAACAAAGAACCGTCGATCTGGAGCGACACACTGGTGCTGGCCGATGTGTTCGGCGTGATCGACACCGGCGCCGGAGCGGGCCAGCCGCCCTTCGCCGTGATGTTCAACGGATCGGCGTTGGGCCCCGTCAGCGCCAGCGCCACGCTGCTCGGTCCGTCGTGGCCGTTGCTGTTCGGCACGGTGCCACCGTTGAGGTTGTTGTTGTTTGTCGAGCCAGGATACGGATCGCCGTTGTCACCGCGATTGCCGGTGGCAATATCCAGCGTCTTCAGACCGTCGGCCTGAACCACCGCCAGGCCGCGCGGACGCGTGTTGGCCGCGTTGCTCGCCTGGTCGGCGAGGTCGACGTGCCACACCACGAGACCACCGCTGGGTGCAGTGCCCCTGATGTTCACGTCCGAACCGATGGCCTTGCGATTTTCCACCAGGAAGTATTCGCTGGGCGGATTCATTTCCTCCGCCCATCCATCCTCGCGTGTCTCGAAGTCGGTGAAGAAGGCCTCGCCGCCGCCGTTGACAGAGACGTTGTCGAGTGTAAAGGCGCCGTTGGTGGTTCCTGTAAAGCCCGTGCCACCGCCATCTTCATCGGACCATCCGACGTCCGACATGAAATGGAA
>DATNGX010000442.1:0-3722 GCA_035605755.1 Candidatus Krumholzibacteriia bacterium | reverse complement strand
ACCCTCCGGATAGAAAACCGTTTTCTCGGTGGCGACCGCGACCAACTTGTTGGGATCGAACTCGTGCGTCTTGCGGCCGCCGCTCTTGCGCATCATGAACACATGCGATTCGCACTGGAGCGCGTCGTAGCCGAGAAAGTCCGTTCCTTTGGGCAGCGGCGCTTCCACGACGACGAGCTCGGACGCGGCCTGATGGGCGCGAAATTTGGCGCCCTTGCGCGCGCGGTCCTTCTGCTCCCGCATGGCGACTTCGTACGCGTTCATATCGACGGAAAGGCCGCGCTCGGCCGCCATCTCGTGCGTGAGCTCGGGCGGAAATCCGAACGTGTCGTACAGCATGAAGGTGTCCGTGCCGGAAACGACTTTGCTCTTCTTCGCCGCGTCGAAAATTCCCTCGAGACGATTCATGCCCTGCTCGAGCGTGTCGAGAAAGCGGGTTTCTTCGGCGGTGATGATGTCCTTTACAACCGCGGCGCGCGAGCGCAGCTCGGGGTAGCGCGCTCCCATCGCATGCACGACCGCTTCTACACCACCGGCCAGAAACGGTTCGTGCACGCCGAACGGCTGCATCTTGGTGAGCGCGCGGCGGAGCAGCCGGCGCAGCACGTAGCCGCGTCCTTCATTGGACGGTATGATGCCTTCCGCGAGCGCGAAGGTCAGCGCGCGCACGTGGTCGGACGCTGCATTCACCGCCAGCGCGGCGCGCGGATCCTTGCTGTCGGTGTCGCGCGGCAGCGCGGACGCGATGGCGCGACGGATGGGAAGAAACTCGTCGGTGTGAAAGTTGTCCTCGGCGCCCTGCAGAAGAAAAGCGATGCGCTCGAGTCCCATTCCGGTGTCGATGCCCGGTTTGGGCAGCGGGTCGTAGGTGCCTTGCGCCGTGTAGAAGAACTGCGGGAAGACGAGATTCCAGTACTCGATATAGCGATCGCTGTCGTCCTGTCCGGGCCCGCCTTCCATCCCGGGACGACCGGTGTCGTAGTGCATCTCCGATGACGGACCGCAAACACCGGTGTCGCCCACCGGTCCCCAGAAGTTGTCTTTCCGGCCCAGACGCACGATGCGCGCTCTGGGAAATCCGATGTGATTCGCCCACAGATCGAACGCTTCATCGTCGTTCTCGAAGATGGTCACCCACAGGCGGTCTTTGTCCAGGCTCCACACCTGCGTCGACAACTCCCATCCCCACTCGATGGCTTCCTTCTTGAAATAATCCCCGAATGAAAAATTGCCGAGCATTTCAAAAAACGTGTGGTGGCGCAGCGTGCGTCCCACATTTTCCAGGTCGCTGTTCTTGCCACCCGCGCGCAAACACTTCTGCACGCTGGCCGCGCGACGAAACGGGGCTTTCTCCGGGTCAGAATAGTAGGACTTGAACGGCACCATGCCCGCCGCGGTGAAGAGCAGCGTGGGATCCTCGGGCAGAAGCGGCGCACTCGGCACCACCACGTGGCCGCGCGCTTCGAAGTAATTGAGATAGTCGCGAACCAGGTTCGCAACTGCGTATCGATGAGAGGAGGTTTGCATGTGTGTGTTGGAGCGTCATGTCAGGACCGTGACGGTCCCAACCTGTCATTCACGCTTCCACGTCCGGGTCGATCGCAATCTCATCCGCATCGCCGGAGCGCGGAATACGCCGGGCCAGATCGTACGCCACCTTGTTGACGACGGAATAATCGTATCCTTTGCGGCGCAGCATGCCGACGATGCGGCGCAACACCTTCTCGCTCGGCAGAGACGCGCCCATCTGCTTTTCGACCAGTGCGCGCGCCATGGTCAATTGCTCGTCCGCGCCGAAGCCGGCCAACGCTTCATCGACGGTCCCGCGCGAGAGCCCGAGGCGCCCGAGGTCCTGGCGCAGCCGGTGCGGACCGACGCGCCGCACATCCTTTTTGACCGCCACGAACTCGCGCGCGAAACGCGTGTCGTCCACCAGCCCGATCTCCTCGAGCTCGCGCACGAGCCCCGTGCGAATCGTGTCGCGCAGGTTCATCGCGCGCAACGCATCGTCGATCTCGCGCTTCGAGCGCGAGCGCAGGGCCAGCATGCGCATCGCTTTGTCACGCCCGCGCGTGTACTGGTCGATGCCGTCGAGGTGCAGAACATCCTCGTCGGACAACTGCTGCCCGACTGCGAGCATTTCCGCCGCTGCCTGAGGAATGGCAAAAAACCGCCCCCCGCTGAGTCGAATTTCGACCCGGTCGCGGGGGCGCGGTTTTCGCTCGGTGATGATCTCGGACATCTACGTCCGCGCCCGCACCGCTCCCGGTTTCTTACGCGGGCCGGCGCCCAAAGCATCACCATCATCCGCCCCGGAGACGGACGTAACGTCGGGAGAAGCGACGACACTCGCCGCACCCGCTTCGCCCTTCGCCGCTTCGCCCGCTTCGGGCTTGTCGGTGACGCCGTGATGCGCCAGCACCTTCGCCGCAATCTCGGCGGTGATGGCCGGGTGTTCCCGGAGGAAGCGGCGCGCCGCTTCCTTGCCCTGGCCGAGACGTTCCTCGGCATAGCTGAACCACGTGCCGCTCTTCTTGATGATGTCGACGCCGGAGGCGATGTCGATCACGTCGCCCTCGAACGAGATGCCCTCGCCGTAGAGGATGTCGAACTCGCAGGTCTTGAACGGCGCCGCGACCTTGTTCTTCACGACCTTCACCTTGGTACGCGAACCCGTCACGTTTTCGCCTTCCTTGATGGCACCAATGCGGCGGATGTCGAGACGCACCGACGAATAGAACTTGAGCGCATTGCCGCCCGAGGTCGTTTCCGGCGAACCGAACATGACACCGATCTTCATGCGGATCTGGTTGGTGAAGATCAGACACGTCTTGGTCCTCGCGACCGAGCCGGTGAGCTTGCGCAGCGCCTGCGACATCAAGCGCGCCTGCAGCCCCACGTGCTGGTCGCCCATCTCGCCGTTGATCTCGGCCTGCGGCACGAGTGCCGCCACCGAATCGATCACGATGACGTCGAGCGCACCGCTGCGAATCAGCACTTCGGTGATCTCGAGCGCCTGCTCGCCCGTGTCCGGCTGCGAAATGAGAAGGTTGTCGACGTCGACGCCGAGCTTCTTCGCATAGCCGAGGTCGAACGCGTGTTCCGCGTCGACGAACGCCGCCATGCCGCCGCGACGCTGCGCGTTGGCGATGATCTGCGACGTGAGCGTGGTCTTGCCCGAGCCTTCGGGCCCGAACACTTCGACGATGCGTCCGCGCGGCACGCCGCCCACGCCCAGCGCGAGATCCAGCGCCAGACTTCCAGTGGGAATTACTTCCACCGGAACGATGGCGTGATTGATGCCAAGGCGCATGATCGATCCCTGGCCGAACTGTTTTTCAATCTGCTGCACCGCGAGCTCGATGGCTTTCGCCTTTTCGTCCGACTTCGCGGGTCCATTCAACGACTTGGTTGACATTTCGTCTCCCTTGCTCGAACTGGCTGGCCCCTCATCCCTCCGCACCTTGAGACGCCCCCGCGTCCAGCCGTGCGCGGGGTGTAAAAACAAGGTCTGACCGTACGTGCGGGCGAATACTAACACCGCCCCTCAAGACAGGGCAAACTCTTTGACCACCGAATACGTGGCGCCCGTACGCGCCAAACGGCTTTCCATCAGCTCGAATTTGTCCACCCGGGTGACGGCCTCCGTCAACGCGGGTACGCGCGGGAACCGCTCGACGATATCCGGCGAAAGTGCATCTTTGACCCGGGCCACGGTGACG
>DATNGX010000441.1:0-5515 GCA_035605755.1 Candidatus Krumholzibacteriia bacterium | reverse complement strand
TTTCGACGCGGCGAAGAAGAGCAAAGTCGTTTCCGGCACGGACACCTTCATGCTGTACGACACGTTCGGATTTCCGCCCGAGCTCACGCACGAGATGGCGGCCGAGCGCGGTCTTTCCGTCGATATGAACGCGTACGAAGTCGCCATGCGGGAACAGAAGGACCGCGCGCGCAAGGGTGCCAGATTTCGCGCCAATCAGGCCGCATCCGAGCTCGTCGTCGTCGAAGCGCCGCTGCCCAAAGGAACCGACTTTCTCGGCTACGACGCCCTGCAGTGCGAATCGCATGTGTTCATGATGCGCAAGAGCGGCGGCCGCAAGACGCACGAGTTCGATCCCAACAAGTTGGTCGCGGTCGCCACCGAGAAAACGGTTTTCTATCCGGAGGGTGGCGGGCAGGTGGGGGACGCGGGAACCATCAACACGGCGAACGAATCGTATCCGATCGTCGATACGTATCGTGACGGAAGCATTATCGAACATGTGGTGAGAGTCGACGGGATTGGAACGGCAGAGGAGTTCTGGGAGCGAACGACGTCGGCTCCGGTGAAGCTCCACGTCTATCACGAGCGCCGTTTCTCCACCATGCGCAACCACACGGCGACGCATCTGTTGCACGCGGCGTTGCGGCGCGTGCTGGGTGATCACGTCGCGCAGGCCGGCTCGCTGGTCGCACCCGACCGCCTGCGCTTTGACTTCCATCATTTTCACGCCATGAAGCCGGAAGAGATCGCCGAGGTGGAACGCCAGGTGAACCAGGCGGTCATGGGCGATCTCGCCATCACGGCCACGCAGATGCCGTACAAGGATGCGATCAAGACCGGAGCGATGGCGCTCTTCGGAGAAAAATACGGCGATGTCGTGCGCGTGGTGTCGATCGAGGATGTTTCCAAAGAGCTCTGCGGCGGCACGCACCTGAAGCGTACGGGCGAAATCGGACCTTTTTTCATTCGTCAAGAGACGGCTGTGGCAGCCGGTGTCCGACGGGTGGAAGCGCTTACGGGCGCGAATGCCCACGAGGTTGTCCGCCGCGCGCTCGATGATTGGAACGCGGTGGCGTCGCTCCTTCGCGTCACGCCGGCCGAGGTGGAGTCGCGACTGCGCGCGATTCTGGATGAGAACGAGTCGCTCCTGCGCGAGCGCAGGAAGGACGAGGCGCGCCGTGCCCAGACGGAGGCGGGCGATGCGCTGGCCGATGCCACCGACATCCGCGGCCTGCGCTTCGTCGCGGCCACGGTCCAGCTGGCCGATGTCAATGCGCTGCGCAACTACGGCGACGCGCTCCGCGGCAAGCTCGGGCTGGGGGTGGCGCTGGTTTGCCAGACGGCGGGGGACAAAGCAATGTGTTTATTGGTCGCCAGCGACTCTGCTATAAAGGAGCGGGGCGTCAAAGCCGACGAGCTGGCAAAGCAGGTCGGCGCGTCGCTTGGCTTCAAGGGCGGCGGCAAGCCGCACATGGCGCAGTTCGGAATTCCGGCTGCGGCCGATTTCGACCGGGTGCGTGAGTTCATCCGTAAGACGCTCGAAGCCAGCCAGGCCTGATTCAAGAGGTGCCCATGTACTCTCGTTTCATCCGCGTCACCGCGTCGGTCATGATCTGGATCATGTTCGTCACCACCGTGGCGCCGGCCCAGATTCTGGGCGTGAACCCGAGCCGGCGCTCGGTGACCGCTCCCGGCAGTCCGGTTGCGCCGGCGTCCGCGCCCGACTCCACCGCGGGTGTGATGCCCAACATCCCGGCACGTGGCTTTGACAGGCCCGTGAACCCCGACGAATACGTCATCGGCCCCGGCGACCAGTTCGTGCTCGTGGTCAGGTCTTCGGGCACGCAGGTCAATCTCAGCGTGTTACCGGGCGGCGATGTGCTGCTGCCCAACGCCGGCATCGTGCACGCGGCGGGCCTCACCATCACGCAGTTCCGCGCCGAGCTCAAGAAGATCGCGGTCACTTATTACAAGGGCGGCGATTTCTACTGCGAGCTCATCCTGCCCCGCACCTTCGTGGTCTATGTGTTCGGCGATGTGAATCGTCCCGGCCCCGTGCAGGTTTCGGCTCCGTTCCGGCTCGATATGATCATCACCGCGGCGGGCGGCATCGGTCCGGCCGGCTCGTGGCGCAACGTGGAGATCAAGGACGCCGACGGCGTCGTCAAGAAATACGATCTCATGCGCCTGCAGCGACTCGGTGATCAAACCCAGAATCCGATGCTTCACGAAGGGCAGAGCATCTACATTCCATCGCGCGGACCTGCCATCGAAGTTTCCGGTGAGGTGTGGAACGCGCGCACATGGGAGATTCTTCCCGGCGAAACCATGATGGACATGATCAGTCTCTCCGGCGGCTTCACCAGCGACGCCGACACCAATCAGATCGTGCTGGAGCGCATCAACGCTTCCAACCACGTCTCCATCATGCACATGAACGAAACGCGCGCGCAGACGACGGAAGTTCAGGACCACGACGTGATCGTGGTGCCCGACAAGCGCAGCTTCCCGGGAATCGACTTCGTGCGCGTGCAGGGCGGCGGCGGTCGCGACGGACGCATCTACCTGCAGGAAGGCGAATCGCTGGCATCCTTCCGGCCGCGTTTCATCCGCCTGCGCAACGACTTCGATCTCGCCAACTCGAATATCGAGCGGCGCCAGGAAAACGGTAAAGTGCAGTTCATTCAGGTGGATCTCAAGAAGCTTGTGGAGGGCGACACGACAAGCGCCGTGATGCTCAAGAGCGGCGATGTGATCAATATTCCGCGCCTGCAGGATCAGGTGTTCGTGGCCGGGGAAGTGGTGATGCCGGGTCCCAAGGACTTTCAGAGCGGTCTCCCGGCCGGGCGCTACATCGCGATGGCAGGCGGCCCCACCGAGACGGGCAGCATGGACAAGCTGGAGATCTATGATGACCACGGCCACCGTCGTGACGGCAATCGTGACACCCCGGTGTACCGCGGCGAAACCGTGCTCGTCAAGCGGCGCACCGGTGTGATCCTGGGCAATCTGTTTCTCGGCTTCGTAAGCCTGACCAGTCTGTTCCTGTCCGTGTACGCGGTGATACAGCAGAACGACTGACGCCGCGCGACGAAAGGAAGGCACGCCATCAAAGCGCTCATTCTATCCGGCGGACGCGGCACACGGCTGCGACCCATCACGCACACCAGTGCCAAGCAACTGGTGCCGGTCGCCAACAAGCCCATTCTCTTCTACGGTATCGAAGCCATCCGCGCCGCGGGCATCCAGGACATTGCCATCATCGTGGGCGACACCGCCGACGAAGTGAAGGCGGCGGTGGGCGATGGCAGCAAGTTCGACGCGCGCATCACGTACATCAAGCAGGATGCGCCGCTGGGCCTGGCCCACGCGGTCAAGATCTCGCGCGACTACATGGGGTCGGATCCGTTCGTCATGTACCTGGGCGACAACCTGCTCTCCGGCGGCATCCGCAACTTTGTCGACGAGTTCTCCAAAGGCAAGTTCGATGCGCAGATCCTGCTCACACGGGTCAAGAACCCGTGGGAGTTCGGCGTCGCCGAATTGAACGGCGACCGCGTGATCGGCCTGGAGGAGAAACCCAAACACCCCAAGAGCGACTATGCGCTGGTGGGCGTGTACATGTTCACTCCGCGCATCTTCGAAGCCACCGACAAGATCAAGCCCAGCAGGCGTGGCGAGCTCGAGATCACCGACGCCATCCAGTATCTGATCGAGCACAAGTATCACGTGCAGTCGCACATCGTGGAAGGCTGGTGGAAGGACACCGGCAAGCTCGAGGACATGCTCGACGCCAACCGCATGGTGCTGACCGGCATGGCGACGCGCGTGGAGTCGCGCCAGCTCGAGGATTCCGAATTTCACGGCCACGTGCACCTGGATGACGACGTCGAGGTCAAGCGCAGCGTGCTGCGCGGACCGTGCATCATCGGCAAGGGCTCGAAGATCATCGACGCCTACATCGGCCCGTTCACCTCGATCGGCGCCGGCTCGCACGTGGAGAACAGCGAGATCGAAAACAGCATTCTGCTGGAGAACTGCCGCATCGAGAACATCGGCAGCCGCATGAGCGACAGCCTGATCGGGCGCAACGTCATCGTGCGGCGCGGCACGCGGCCGCCGCGCGCCTACCGGCTCATGGTGGGAGACAACAGCGAGATCACGGTGCTATGACGAAGCACCCGACAATCGATGTGAAACAGATGCTGCGCGAGCGCGCGGACCTGTTCACGCGCGCAGCCGAGATGGCGCCCGCGGTGGAGCAGGCGGCTGCCGCGTGCATCGCGTCATTGCGCGCGGGTGGCACGGTGTGGACGTGCGGCAACGGCGGGAGCGCCGCGGAAGCGCAGCACTTCGCCGCCGAGCTGGTGGGCCGCTACAAGCGCGAGCGCAACGCCCTGCGCGCCGTGTGCCTGTGCGACAACATCGCGACCGTCACCTCGGTTTCCAACGACTACGAGTTCGCCGACGTGTTCGCGCGCCAGCTCCGTGGCATGGCCCGGCGCGGCGACGTCCTCCTCGCCTTCACCACCAGCGGCAATTCCGAGAACGTGCTGCGCGCTTCGGCCGCGGCGCGGGAAAACGGCGTGACGGTGGTGGCACTGACCGGCCAGAGCGGAGGGCGCATCGCGGGCGCATGCGATATTGCCATTCGCGTTCCCGATACCGACACGCCGCTCATCCAGGAAGCTCACCTTGCCGTCGTGCACGTGCTCTGCGATCTGATCGAAGCCGCCTTCGCCACGCCGGGCGGGCGGTAACCCGCGCGGGGACGTCGTGCGCGTCCTGTTCCTCAACAAGTACACCGCGCTCGGACCGAGCAGCCGCTACCGCGTTCTGCAATTTCTCCCTTTCCTCGAGAAGCGCGGAATGCAGGCCGACGTTCATTCCCTGCACGACGATCACTACCTCGCATCGCGCTACTCGGGCGGAAAGACATCACCGTTTTATCTTGCGAGTCGGATGCTGTCGCGACTCTCCGTGCTGGCGGGCGCATCGCGTTACGATCTCGTGTTCATTCAGAAAGAGATGTTGCCGCATTTCATCGACCTGCCCGAGTGGTTTCTGTGGCGCAACGGGGTCCGGTACGTGGTCGATCTGGATGACGCCATTCATCTCATGTATCCAGATGGATTGTTGAAGGGAAAGATTCCACGCGTGTTGTCACGCGCACACATGGTTTTAGCAGGGAATCGCTATCTCGAGGATTACGCGCGCCGCTACAACGAGAACGTCGTGTTCTTTCCCACCGTTGTGGATACCGACAGGATGCATCCGCGCGATAGCGCGGACAGAAAAGACGTCGTGGTCGGCTGGATGGGGACGCCGGAGACGGTGAAATACCTCACGGCGATCCTGCCGGCGGTGGAGAATGCGGCGTCGGGCACTCCGGTTTCACTGCTCGTGGTCGGTGCCCCCGTTCCACCGACACATGGAATCAGAGCGACATCGAAAGCCTGGTCGGAGGCCGCCGAAGCGAGCGATTTGCGCGCGATGGACATCGGCCTCATGCCGCTTGCCGATGACGAATGGT
>DATNGX010000440.1:0-3161 GCA_035605755.1 Candidatus Krumholzibacteriia bacterium | reverse complement strand
TCGCTGGTGGGTTGGTCGTGACGCGCTACGCGCAGGCCGGCCGACATCTCGAGGAGTCGGCGCCGGTAGTCCATTGTCGCACGCGCTGTCGCGCGTGTTTCATCGGTGCGCTGGAGCTCGTGCGTGTAGCCATCCGCATTGAGAGCGAGCGAGGGCAAGAACATCAGTCGTCCGTCGAAGCCCGCCTTGTTGCTCGCGAGCTCGCTGTCGGCGCCGCGGAAGGACGGGTTGGAGAAATCGCCATCGACGTGACGGAAGTACATGTCGAGCTTCGACGCACCGCGCGTCGCCGCCGCTCCCACCTTGTACGCGCCGCCGTCGCCCGCGACGTCGTCGGTGGATTGCGCCACTTCCCCGCCCAGCTTGAAACCGCGCCAGCGCACTTCGCCGTTGCCGCCAAAGAGCGCGTAGCCCGGCGCGTCACCGGCGTTGGAGACCGCGGTGATGCCGGCGCGATAGCGCGAGCCCTGCACCAGGTCCGCGCGCGCGCCGAACAGATACGTATCGGCAGCGCCGTCCGTCTCCTGGTCGTACATCACCACGATGCGGTTGGGATTGAGCTCGCGGTCCGTCACCGGCACCGGCTCGAAGAACAGAATCGAGCCGTCGTACGGATTGATTGTGTAGTCGCGGCGACGAATCATCACGCGCGCCTCCAGCACCTTTTCGCTCTGGTAGCGGTCACGCGTCTCGATGATCACGCGTTCCGAGTTCTCGACAATGGGCGCATGGCTCAGGTGATAGAACCCGCTCGTGCCGTTGGCGAAAATCTCATCGGTGCGCGTGATGAAGTCGGTTTTGGTCACAAATGCGCGCACCGAGTTGGCGCCGTCGGTGAGTGACGACGACAGTCCCGTCACCGCCTGCTGGTAGGTCAGGAATTCGCCGTTGTCGATGGGCGTGCGCATGTCGCTGTAACGCAGATACGACTGGCCCCGGTCGAGCGAGACATAGTTCCCGCCGCGCGCGGGCGCGGTGTAGAACAACGACGACGCATCGCCGAAGATCGGATACTGTTTCTCCGGATCGGGCTGCTTGAAGAGCGGGTCGTCGTAGCGCTTTTTGGTGTCGAGACGCGCGGTGACGTTGATGCCGCGCGGGGCCGCGCCCTGCACGAAGAGCCGCGACTCGGCCGTCACGTCGAACCCGTCGCGATAATTCTCGATGCCGTGACCGTCGCCCTTGCCGTCCGTGTCGAACACGCCGGCATTGATGTCGACGATGCCGGTGGCAAGCAGCGGACGATCCGGCGTCACGAACACGACCTCGGTGCTGGCGCGCATACCGTCGGCTTCGACGGTGAGAGTCTCTCGCGCGGTATCGTGGCGCGCACGCATGGGAAGGCTGATGAGGCCTTCCTCGGTGAGCACCTGCAGCCCGCGCTCGGCGGGACGCGCATCCGCTACATCCACCCACGCGTCGCCCTCGCTCACCGTCACCACGTAACCGTCCATCACCGGAAGTCCGAAACCGTCGCGCACGGCGAAGCGCAGGGTGGCAACCGAGCGGCCATCGGAGGGTATCAGCGTGCGCGCATCCAGCGGCACGATCTCGGCGGGACGCGACGAGAGTGCCACGCGCACGCTGTCGGTGAGCGCCTGCTCGCTGAGCACCGTCTTCACCACCACGCTGTTCCAGCCCGCGCGCAGGTGCACGCCGTACCACGTGGTGGTTTCTTCCTTGTGCGCCACGTCAACGGTGCGCTGGCCGATGAGCTGGTCGTCGATGGTTTCGCCGTTCACCATCAGCACCGCCTTGACGCCGAGCGGGTGCTTCGCGCGCACGCGCACCTGGTCGCGGTCGGGGGACACGAATCCATCGAGCGGTTCCATGATCTCGAGCGCTTTCTTTTCGCCGCCGGCCCTGGCAGGCGCTGCCTTCGCCGGAACCATCTCATTTACGCGCGGAGCGGGAACGCGCTCGCTCCACGACGCCACGTCGTAACGCCTCGGTGTGGCGTCTCCACCAGCGGGAAGGGCGGGATGGATCACGGCCGCGTGCGCGGCATCGGTGAGGCTGGAAGCAGCCGCCGGAAGAGAGGTGCTGTCGCGCAGCGCGATCGTGGCCGCGATGCCGCGAATGGCGGACGTATCCGTGACCGCAAGCGTCGCCATCACGCGGCACTCGACCGACGCGCCGCGAGCATAACCCTCGATCAAGTACGCGCCGCCTTCCTGCGCAAGCTCGCGTCCGTTCATGGTGACGTCGACCCACGGGTTTTGCAGCGCCGCGGGCAGATCGATGCGCAACGCTCCCGCGCGCGGCGTCTCGGAGTTGGTGACGAGTGACCACGTGACCGACGCGCGTACCGAGTCCGGCTGCGCGGCCAGATCGCGCACGGCGGCCGCGACGCGCTCGGCCGGCGCCGCCAGATCCTTGCCGGGCGGAATGAAGGCCACTTCGACACGACGGTTCAACTTGCGCCCGTCCGCGGTCTCGTTGCCCGCGACCGGTCGCGCATCGCCGTAGCCGATGACGAGAAAGCGCTCCGGATTGATGCCCTGCGCCATGACGGCGTCGCGCACCGCTTCCGCGCGCGCCTGCGAGAGCGCGACGTTCGACGCGAAGCGCGCGCTGTGAATGGGCTGCGAATCGGTATGCCCCTCGATCAGCACGCTCCAGCCCGGGTTGTCGTTCAGGAACTTCGCCAGCGGAGCCAGATCGCCCTCCGTGCCCTTGCGCAGGACGGCGCGACCGAGCGCAAAGTACGAGCTGGGAAGCACGACCGACTGGTAACGGCGCGGGAGCGGCATCAGCGTCACCGCTTCGTTGCACGTCACACGCGCGGCGCGCTCCATCATCGGCGTGGGAGCGGTGCGCACCGGGAACGACACGCGCGCCGTCCCGGGTGCCAGCAGGTGCACAAGGCGTTCGTCGGCGCGCTGCATGTGTCCCGGCGCCGCGGGCGGCGTGGCGAGCTCGAGGTCCGGCGGCAGCGTGGACGCGTCGAGTCGCACCATGCGATACCCTTCGAATACGTGCGGAATCGAGAACAAACCCAGCGAGTCGGTGACTGCGTGCTCGCCGCTTTCGAGATACACCGAGGTGTTGACGACGCCGTGCTCGTTCTCGTCACGCTTGCCGTTTTCGTTCTCGTCGACGAACACGTCGCCGAGGATCACGCCTTCGATCCCGATCTCCTCGTTGTCGATGCGAATCGC
>DATNGX010000439.1:0-10965 GCA_035605755.1 Candidatus Krumholzibacteriia bacterium | reverse complement strand
CTACGACAAGCGCGAAGCGATCGCCGAGCGCGACAGCCGCCGCGATGTGGACCGCGCCATGAAACGGGCGCGGCAGGGAGACTAGCGGCGCGCACCTCGCACTCGACCCCTTTGGACATCCTCTGTTATCGTCGCCGCAATTCAATGACACGCTGCTTTCTCATTCTCCTCTTCGCCGTGGTCGCCGCGGGAACGTTTTTCGCGCCAGCGCTCGCCGACGACACGGCTGAAGTGCTTTACGACGACGGCCGGCCGGCCGAGACGGTGCCGCTTGTGCGCGTTTCGGGCGACGATGACGTGTGGTTTCTGCGCGCCAATGATGTGGCGCGGCTGTTTCGCGCCACGCAGTTCTGGAACGCATCCAGCCGCAAGATCGTGCTCGGCATCGGCCGTGCGCGCTTCGTGATCACGGTGGATACGCGCGTGGTGGTGGTCGACGGCGAGCCGTACATGATGCGCACCCCGGCGCGCTACGAGGACGGCTTCGTGCTGGTCCCGCTCGAGTTCATGCTCGAGATCGCCGCGCAGCACACGCCCCGCGATTTCGTGTGGGACGAGAACGAGCGCCGTCTGATCGTGAAGGGCGCCGGGTTCAATGTGACGGGGATCAAGTTCGACACCGCACCGGGGCGCACCACCGCCACACTCGCGCTCACCGAGCCCATCGTGTATCACGTCGACAACAGCACCAGCGGCCTCGTGCGCCTGAAGCTCTACGGCGCCCGCGCCGACCTGCACGCCCTGACCGTGCGCGAGGCGCACGGGCTGGTGCGCGCGGTGCGCACCGAGCAGACCGAGCGCGATGCGTACATCACGTTTGATGTCGCGCGCGACGTGAAGCAGGTGCGCGTCGACCGCGCCGACGATCCGACGAGAATCGTGGTGACGCTCGAGAAAGGTGCGGCGGGCACTCCGTCCGACAGCGCGCTGGTGGTGCTGGATGAAGGCGCGACGGTGCGGCGCTCGTTCGTGATCAGCAAGGTGTGCATCGACGCCGGCCACGGCGGGCGCGACCACGGCAACGAGAACAACGGCGCGGCCGAGAAGGATGTCACGCTCGCCATTGCGAAGATTGCCGCTGAGCGCATCCACGACGAGCTGGGTCTCGAAGTCGTGATGACGCGCGAGGACGACACGCTGGTGGGGCTGCGCGAGCGCACCGAGATCGCCAACAAGGCCAAAGCCGATCTGTTCATTTCGATTCACTGCAACAGCTGGTTCAACGATCAGACCAGCGGCTTCGAGTCGTATTTCCTCTCGCCCGCACGCAGCGAATCGGAGCGCGCGCTGGCGCGCTTCGAAAACCAATCCGGCGGTGTCGTCAAAGCCGACGCGCCCGACGAGGACGTGCAGTTCATCCTGTGGGACCTGGTGCAGAACGCGTACATCTCGGAGAGCAGCTCGCTCGCCGAAACCATCCAGCGCGAGATGACACAGCGTCTGGGCCTGAAGAGCCGCGGCGTGAAGCAGGCCAACTTCGTGGTGCTGCAGGGTGCGAAAATGCCCGCGGTTCTGGTGGAGACCGCATTTCTCTCCAACCCGGCCGAAGCCGGCAAGCTCACCGATCCCGACTTTCAGCGCGGCGTCGCCGATGGCATCGTCGCGTCGATCCGCCGCCTGCAGGAGCAGTACCGCTAGTGGACGAGCGCGGGCGCGACGGCTTCGACGACATTCCGCGCGAAAGCGGCGGACTGACCGGCGCGCGCATCGCCGTGATCGGTGTCATCACGGTGGCGCTGTTGGGCGTCTTGTTGTGGGTGGTGACGCGTCCCAAACACGAGGCCGAAGCGCCGGCGCCGAAGCGCATCGAAAGCGTTCCCGAAGGCACGCGCAACGTGACGCTCTATTTTGCGGACAGCGACGAGCCCAAGATCCACGGCGAGACGCGCGAGCTCGCGGTGGGGCACCGGCTGGACGAACAGGTGCGGCAGGTGGTCGAGGCGCTGATCGCCGGGCCGGCCGCGAAGGACGGCATCAGCACCATTCCGACCGGCACAAAACTGCTCTCTGTGATGGTGGAAGCGGACAGCGCGACCGTATACTTGGACTTCAGCACCGACCTGGTGGCCGCGCACCCGGGAGGAAGCGCCGCGGAGTACTGCACCATCTCGTCGATCGTGCGCACCGTGGGCGAAAACTTCCCCGAGCTGCAGCGCGTGCAGCTTCTTGTCGACGGCGCGCAGGTGGAATCCATCGCCGGACACGTGCGCGCGGATGAACCGTTCATCGTGAAGGAATGGCGCTAGGCAACATGTCACAAAAACCCATCGGCGTGTTTGATTCGGGCATCGGAGGACTCACGGTCCTGAAAGAGCTCCTCGCCCGGCTGCCCAACGAGAACTTCGTGTATTTCGGGGACACCGCGCGCGTGCCGTACGGCAACAAGAGCTCGGATACGGTGCGCCGTTTCTCCAGCGAGAATGTGAAACTGCTCCTCGAGCGCGGCGTCAAAATGGTGGTGGTGGCGTGCAACACCGCCACCGCGGATGCGCTGCCGCAGCTCCAGAGCGAGTTCAAACTGCCCATCATCGGCGTGATCCAGCCCGGCGTGCGCGCCGCACTCGCCGCCTCGCACAATGGCCGTATCGGCGTGATTGGAACCTCGGGCACCATCCGCTCCATGGCGTACCAGAACGGGATCCTGGCCGTGAAGCCCGACGCGCGCGTGGTATCCAAAGCGTGTCCGCTCTTCGTGCCCCTGGTGGAAGAAGGCTGGACAGACACGCAGGTGACGCGCCTTGTCGTCGAAGAATATTTGAAGCCGCTGGCCGGACTCGATATCGACACACTCGTGCTCGGCTGCACGCACTATCCGCTCCTCAAGTCCGTGATCGGCGCACTGCTCGGCAACGGCGTGACGCTGGTGGATTCCGCCATCGAGATTTCGCGCGAAACAGCCGCGCTCCTGGACCAACACAAGCTCGCGTCGAAGGGGCCGGGCGGCCATTTCGACATCATTCTCAGTGACACCAGCCCGACTTTCGCGGAGATTGCGTCGCGCTTTCTCGGACGCCGCGCTCCCGAGATCGAGCTCGTGTCCATGCGCTGAACGGGAAGGAATTGAATGCGTAAAGACGGACGCTCCGCGGACCAGCTCCGGCCGGTTCGAATCGAACGGAATTACCTGCGCCACGCGGAAGGTTCCGCGCTGATCGAGCTGGGTGAAACCAAGGTGATCTGCAGCGCAACGCTGGAGCCGGGTGTGCCGCGCTGGATGATGGGCGGGGGCAAGGGCTGGATCACGGCCGAATACGGCATGCTGCCGCGCAGCTCCAAGCAGCGCATTCAACGCGAAGCCGACCGCGGCCGCACGGGGCGCACGCACGAGATCCAGCGCCTGATCGGCCGCAGCGTGCGCGCTGCGGTGGCGATGCCGATGCTGGGCGAGAACACCATCCTCATCGACTGCGACGTGATCGAAGCCGACGGCGGCACGCGCACCGCGGCCATCACCGGCGCGTGCGTTGCGGTGTACGACGCCATTGCGACGCTCGAGCTGCGCGAGCACCCCATGAATTTCCTGATCGCCGCGGTGAGCGCGGGCATGGTGGACGGGAAACCGTATCTCGATCTCGCCTACACCGAGGACTCCGCGGCCGACGTCGATTTGAATGTGGTGATGGCGGAGAGCGGTGCCTTCATCGAAGTGCAGGGCACCGCCGAGCGCGTCCCTTACACGAGAGAGCAGCTCGACGCCATGCTCGGGCTGGCGCGCGCCGGTTGTGACCAGCTCTTCGCCGCGCAGCGCCAGGCGCTCGGACTCAACGACCTGCGCAAGTGAAGCTCGTCCTCGCCACGAACAATCGCGACAAGGCGCGCGAGATCATCGACATGCTCGCGGGTCTCGACATCGAGATCGTAACCCTCGAGGGCTATCCTGATTTTCCGCCCACGATCGAAGACGGCGACACGCTGGAAGCCAACGCGCTCAAGAAAGCGCGCGAAGCGTCCGCGCACACAGGATTGACGGCGCTTGCCGACGATACTGGACTGGAAGTGGACGCACTGAATGGAGCGCCCGGTGTGTACTCGGCACGGTATTCAGGGGAGGGTGCTACCTACGCCTCGAACTGCGCGAAACTTCTGCATGAGATGAAAGATGTTCCCGAAGGGAATAGAAGCGCGCGTTTTCGCACGGTGATGGTGCTTGTTCTTGTGTCTCAGGAACGACCGTTCGAATACCTGATGACCGATGGCGTTCTGCCCGGAAAGATTTCCGCGATTTCGCGCGGCGATCACGGTTTTGGTTACGACCCGGTGTTCATTGACGGTGCCTCCAATAAGACCCTCGCGGAAATGTCGCTTGCCGAAAAGAACCGGACCAGTCATCGTTACCGGGCGCTGATCGAGATGCGCGAGCTCATGCTTCGCCTCGGGCTCGCACGGGAGACGGGCTCGCATGCAACCGGCCGTTGAAATCCACGACATAGTCAAACGCTACGGCGACTACACCGCCGTCGACCACGTCTCGCTGAACGTTCCCGCGGGCACCATCTATGGTTTCCTGGGACCCAACGGAGCCGGGAAGACGTCGACGATCCGCATGATGATGCGCATTCTGCTTCCCGATGAGGGCAGCATCCGCATCCTCGATAAAGATCTCGCCACGGTAAATCTCGACCGCATCGGCTACCTGCCCGAGGAGCGCGGTCTCTACAAGAAGATGCGGCTTTTGGATCAGATGGTTTTCTTCGGCGAGATTCGCGGGCTGCCGCGCAGTGAAGCGCGCAACCGCGCCGGCGCGTGGCTCGAGCGCATGGGCCTCGCCGATCGCGCCATGCAGCCGGTGGAAGGTCTCTCCAAAGGCATGCAGCAGAAAGTGCAGTTCATTGCCACGGTTCTGCACGAGCCCGATCTGCTCATTCTCGACGAACCGTTCTCCGGCCTCGATCCTGTGAACGCGAACGTGCTCAAGGACATCATCCTCGAGTACCACCGCAAGGGTCACACAATCATCTTCTCCACGCACCAGATGGACACGGTGGAGAAGCTCTGCGATCACATCTGTCTCATCAACAAGGGACGCGTGCTTCTCGAAGGCACGCTCGCTTCGGTCAAGCAGCGCTACGGAAAGAATGGCGTGAGCCTGTCTTTCACGGGTGATGGCACCTACCTGCACTCGCTCCCCGAAGTGGCGAGCTACCAGGACAACGGCAACGAAGTTTTCCTGCGCCTCAAAGACGGCGTGGATCCGGGGCGCGTGCTCGATGCCGCGCGCGCACGGTTGTCGGTGACGCGTTTCGAGCTGGCCGAGCCGTCGGTGTACGACATCTTCATCGAGCAGGTCTCGGGTGATGTGCGATGAAGGCTGTCTTCGTCATGCGGCGTGAGTACACCGAGGCCATCCGGCGCAAGGCATTCATCATTACGACCTTCGTGGTGCCGATCGTGATGGCGTCGTTCCTCGTGCTGCCGGTGCTGTTCGCGACGATGGAGCCGCAGAATGTCGTGCGCGTGGCGGTGGTCGACCAGACCGGAAATATCGCGCCGCAGTTCGTCGCGGCGTTGACGGATACGCTCAAGAACGGAAAGCGATCATTCACGCCCACCATCGTGCCCACCACGGCTGCTTCATACGACGAGACGCGCGCCGGCCAGATCGAGGCCGTCAAGCGCGGCGACACAGACATCGTGCTCGCCATTCCGCAGGGCATCATGACGGGGGAGAAGGCATCGTACATCACGCGCGAGCAGCGCAATTACAACGTGCTCCAGCGCTTCGAGAAGGCGCTCAACGATGTGGTGCTGAAGCAGCGCCTCGCCGCGGAGGGACTCGATTACGAGCGCGTCAAGGATCTGACGGCCGGAGTCACTGTGGAGATGAACCAGATCACGGCCGCCGGCAGCGTGGAGAAGAAGAGCTTCATGGCCGAGTACGGAGTCGTGTTCGTGTTCGTGATGCTTCTCTACACGTCGATCCAGTCGTGGGGAGTCACCATCGCGAAGAGCATCGTGGAGGAAAAGGGCTCGCGTATCATCGAAGTGCTGCTGAGCACGGTCACACCGCGCGACCTCATCATCGGCAAGCTGGTCGGCGTCGGTATGGCGGGGTTCACCCAGCTCGGCATCTGGACGCTCCTGGGGCTGGTGCTGACCGGCGGCGGGTTGCCGGTATTGCTCGCGAGCAAGCTCGGTGCGCTGAACGTTCCGCCGGTCACCTTTCTGTACTTCGTCATGTTTTTCGTGCTGGGATTCATGCTGTTCGCCGCGCTCTTCATGGTGATCGGTGCCGTGAGCAGCACCGAGCAGGACGCCCAGCAGATGCAGGTCCTGGTGACGCTTCCCATGCTGGTGCCGCTGATGTCGCTCATGATGTTCATGCAGAACCCCAACAGCGCGATGGCCGTCGGCATGTCGTTGTTTCCACCTTTCACGCCGCTGCTCATGATGGCGCGCATCATCCTGCTGACACCGCCCATGTGGCAGATCCTCCTCGGCATCGGCCTCATGCTGGTCACGATCCTGATTGCGGTGACCTTCGCCGCGCGCGTCTTCCGTGTCGGTATCCTCATGCACGGCAAGCGCCCCAGCCTGCGCGAGCTCGTCCACTGGTACCGCATGGCGGGATAGCCGCCCTGTGGTAGACTCCAATTTCCGGTCGGGGCGTGGCGCAGTCCGGTAGCGCACCTGCTTTGGGAGCAGGGGGCCGGGGGTTCAAATCCCTCCGCCCCGACCATTTTTTTCCTTCCCACAACTTCCCCAAGTTCGGGGTTGTGCTACCATCAAGGCGCTTCACAGTACGCGACCCTGCACCGCAAGGAGGACCTCATGCGTTCCATTGCGAAGGTGTTGTTCCTGGTTCTCGCCGTTGCTTCCACCGGTCTTTCTTCCACTGCGCATGCGACCGATCACACCGTGCTGATGAACGGTGATTATTTCGGCGCCATGTTTTTCGATCCGCCCATTATCGACATCGCGCCGGGTGATCGGGTGCGATGGCAGAACGTGGTCGCCATCCAGCACACGGCGACGAGCGGAACCGAGTGCACCCCGAGCGGATCGTGGACGACGGGCATCATCAATCCCGGTCAAACGTCGGCGTACGTCACGTTCGCGACCGTCGGCAGTATCGATTACTTCTGTCGTTTCCATTGCGAGATGGGAATGACAGGCATCATCAATATCAAAACACCCACCGTGTCGACCCGATCGGTGACATGGAGCTCGATCAAAGCGTTGTACCGGGCGACAAACACCCGCTGAGAGGCCACATCGGTATCATAACGGCTCCCCGCGCCACCAAACGGGGAGCCGTTTTTGCTTTTGACGCATCCCCAACTCCGCGCTAGAGTTCGCAGACCTTTCCCGGGAGGATGAAACGATGAGTGATCAGACCCCCGGCGGCGGCTCGTCCTACCAGCCGTTCGTCCCCCAGTCCATGTCCATGAAGGAGCTCACGCTCCGTGCGTTGATCCCTGGCCTGTTCATGTGCCTGATTCTGGGTGCCGCGAACGCGTGCCTCGGACTGCGCGCGGGACAGACCATCGCGGCGACGTATCCCGCCGCCGTCATCAGCATGGTGATCCTGCGCGCGTTCAAAGGCTCGATTCTCGAGGAGAACATCGCGCGAACGGCGGGCTCGATCGGCGAGTCGGTGGCGGCGGGCGCCATCTTCACGCTGCCCGCATTCGTGATCTCCGGCGTGTGGCCTTCGTTCGATTTCGAGCACGCGTACTGGAAATCGACGTCGCTCATGATCGTGGGCAGCGTGCTCGGTGTGTTGTTCTGCTCGCTCATCCGGCGTGTCATGGTGGAAGACCGCACGCTGCCGTTTCCCGAATCGGTTGCCGCCGCCCAGATCCACAAGGCGGGCCAGCAGGGCGCACAGGCGGCCAAGTACCTCTTCTACAACATGGGCTTCGGCGCGCTGGTTTTCTTCACCGGTGCGATGAGTCTGTTCGCACCCGACAAGGGCTTCGTGGTCAAGATGGGCCAGTTGGGCATTTCCAAAGTGAAGCTCGGCGCCACCGCCGCCGCCAACACGGTGAACGCGGGTGGAGTCACGCAGATTTCGGCGCCGACAGTGAGCCCCGCTTACCTCGGAGTGGGTTACATCATCGGACCGGAGCTCTCGGCGTTGAGCTTCGCCGGTGGTGTGCTGGCGTGGGGACTCATGGTTCCACTTCTTATCTTCCTGCTCGGTCCCGAGCTCGTGAATCTGTTGCCAAATCACGGCCAGGATGTATCCGAGTGGGGCGGTGTCACCACGCAGGTGTGGCGCTTCATTGTGCGCCCGATCGCTGTGGGTGGCATGCTTGTCGGCACGGTGTACACGCTGTATCGCCGGCGTGAGAGTATCTTCGGCGGGCTCGCACGCGCATTCAAGGAGCTGCAGGCGAAGCCGGCCGACCTCATGAATGTTGCGCGAACCGAACGCTACATGTCATCCAAGACTGTGTTCGGACTGATTGGAATCATGTTCCTGCTCATGATCGCGCTTTACATCTATATGACGCACCTCGTGCTAGGATCGATCGTGGCCGCGGTGGTGATGATCATCGCGGGCTTCTTCTTCGCAACAGTTTCGGGATATCTCGTGGGCCTGATCGGTTCGTCGAACAATCCCATCTCCGGCCTCACACTCTCCACACTCATCATCGCCGCGCTCCTCATGGTGGCGATGGGTGTGTCGGGGCAGGGCGGTGTGGCCGCCGTGCTCGGTGTGGCCGCGGTGGTGTGCGTGTCGTCCGCGGTCGCCGGTGAGCTCTTGCAGGACTTCAAAGTCGGTTGGTTCCTCGGCGGTACGCCGCGCTCGATTCAAATTGTCGAGCTCATCTCGGTTGTGGCCGCGAGTCTCCTCATGTACTTCCCGCTCATGGTGCTGCACGAGGGCAACATCAAGATGGGCGGTATCGGTTTTGGTGATCCCAAGCTTTCGGCGCCGCAGGCGGGCCTCATGGCCGCGCTGGCGTCGGGCATCGTGGGCGGCGATATGCCGTGGGCGCTCATCGTGGTGGGCATCATGCTCGGCGTCGCGATGATTCTCATCAAAGTGAAGAGCCCGATGCTGGTATCGGTCGGCATGTACCTGCCGCTCGAGACCACCTCGGCGATTTTCGTCGGCGGCTGCATCCGCTGGATCATGGATCGCATGGCGGACAAGCGCGGCTTCAATCCGGCGCAGCGTACGCGCGTTGAAAATGTCGGCGTGCTGGCGGCGTCGGGCATGATTGCCGGTGAGGCGCTGGTGGGTCTCATTACGGCGACGTTCGCGTGGATGGAGAAACCGCTGCCGCAGATTTTCGAGCATCCATCGTACTGGACCGGCCTGCTGGTGATGGCGTTGATCGCGTTCATTCTCGTGCGTGTGCCGCTCGCCAATGCAGGCCGAGCGGATGAGCCGGCGCCTCCGGCCGCGATCGTATAGGTCACGGCCGCGCACATGGCGACACAGAAAATCGAACCGTACGTCCCCGGCACCGTCACCGACATGCCGGAGTCGACACTGCGAGCGGTCTTGCTCGGCTGCTTTCTCTGTCTCGTCATGTGCGCGGCCAACGTCTATGTCGGTCTCTACGCCGGCATGACGGTGAGCGCCGCCATTCCTGCTTCCGTCATCTCCATGGGTGTGCTGCGCGGAGTGTTCCGGCGCGGAACCATTCTCGAGAACAACATCGTGCACGCCATTGCCAGCGCGGGTGAGTCGCTCGCGGCTGGCGTCATCTTCACGATTCCCGCCATCGTGCTGCTCGGGCTGTGGCCCAATTTTGATTATATCTCCACCACGCTCATTGCGCTCGCCGGCGGTGTCATCGGCGTCACCATGATGGTGCCGCTGCGCAAGGCGATGGTGATCGAGCAGAAGGAGCTTCGTTTCCCGGAAGGGGTGGCGTGCGCCGAAGTATTGAAAGCGGGCGATCGCGGCGGCGAAGAAATGAAGGGGATCTTCAGCGCGCTCTTGATCGGCGGCGGGTACAAAGCCGTGGTATCGGTGGTGGGTCTCTTCAATGGGACCATCTCCAAGGCTGCACAGGTGGGGAGGACGGCGTTCTACGCCGGCGTCGACAATTCGCCCATGCTCGTCGCGGTCGGTTTCATCTGCGGTTTCGAAATCAGTCTGCTCATTGTACTGGGCGGCGCCATCAGCTTCTGGGTGGCGATTCCCATTCTGGCGCATGGCGGCGCCTTCAACGGTGACGTGGCCGGGTTCGTCGATACCATCTGGGACGAGAAGATTCGTTTCTTCGGCATCGGCGCCATGGTGGTGGGAGGCGTGTACTCCATCATCAAAGTGATGGGGAGCATCAAGGCCGGCATCGCGAGCGCGTTGCACGGCTTCCGCTTCGGCGAGAGCAAGGACACCATCCGCACCGAGCAGATGATCAGCGGCAAATGGTTGATCGGACTCACCGGCGTGTGCGTCGCTCTGATGGCGATCGTCTACTACCGCATGACCGGAAGCGCCACCGTGACCGCGGTGACGACACCGCTCATGTTCGTGCTCGCGTTTTTCTTTGTCGCCGTCGCGGCATACATCGTGGGGCTCGTCGGTTCTTCCAACAGCCCGACGTCGGGCATGACCATCTGCACCGTGCTCATCGCCGCCGCCATCATTCTCATCTTCAGGATCACCGGCGAGCGCGGCATGCTTGCAACGCTGGGTGTTGCCGGCGTCGTGTGCTGCGCGTCGTCACTGTCCGGGGATATCTGCCAGGATCTCAAGATCAGCCAGATCGTGGGCGGAACACCGCGGCGCCAGGCGTGGGCTGCCATCATCGGCACCGTCATCTCCGCCTTCATCGTGGCGCCCGTCATGACCCTCCTCAACAAGGCGTACGGCATCGGCGTTCCCGCGCATCCCGGAGCCACGGTGCTTGCAGCACCTCAGGCGATGATGTTCAAGCAGCTCGTCGGCACCATTTTCACGCACCAGCCCATGCCATGGACGCTCCTGTTCGCCGGCGCAGGCGTGGGCGTGCTCGCCATTATTATTGATGCGATCTTCCTCGCGCCACGGAACGCGAA
>DATNGX010000438.1:0-2850 GCA_035605755.1 Candidatus Krumholzibacteriia bacterium | reverse complement strand
CAGTACGCGAAGGCACCCACGACGCGCCCGCCGTCGGTCAAGAGATCGACGACTGTGCACTCCATGAACACGTCGATGCCCTGCGCCACGGCGCGATCCTGCAGCGTGCGAATCATCTCGAGGCCGGTGCGGTCGCCCACGTGCGCAAGGCGCTTGTACGTGTGGCCGCCGAACGCGCGCTGGTTGATCTTGCCTTCCGGCGTGCGATCGAACACCGCGCCCCATTTCTCCAATTCCAATGCTCTGTCGGCCGACTCTTGCGCGTGCAGCTGCTGCATGCGCCAGTTGCCCATGTATTTTCCGCCCAGCACCGTGTCCTTGAAATGGACCTGCCAGTTGTCGGCCTTGTCGACGTTGCCCATGGCCGCCGCCATGCCGCCTTCGGCCATCACGGTGTGCGCCTTGCCGAGGAGCGATTTGCAGATCACGGCCGTCTTCGCACCCAGTGTGGCGGATTCGATGGCCGCGCGGAGCCCGGCACCGCCGGCGCCGATCACGAGCACGTCGTATTCGTGTACTTGATAGTCAGCCATGTCAGTGAATCACGCGCAGGATGCCCCACGTGTTGGGGTCGGTGATGACGCCGTTTGCAACCAGTCGAATGTAGATGTCGGCGATGGCCACCGAGAACAGACTCATCCACGCCCAGCGTTTGTGGTGTTCGTTGTACTCGCTTACTTTGCCCCACGCTTTCGCCCGCGTTTTGGCGCACGAGAAGCAATCGAGCCGTCCGCCCACGAAGTGTCGCAGTGAATGACACGAGAGGCTGTACATCATGAGCAGGAATGCGTTGGCGGTGAGGACGATCGAGCCCAGCCCGATTCCCCACTGGCCTTCATAACGGAACGACTTGATGGCGCCGATCCAGAGAAACACGTTCAACACGAGTGCAAAGAAGAGAAAGAAACGGTGCCAGTTCATCACCGAAAACGGAAAGCGCGACTCGCCCTGGAAATTCTTGTTGGTGTAGCCCGTCACCGAGCAGGCGGGCGGGTTGGCGAACATCGCCTTGTAGTACGCGCCGCGGTAGTAGTAGCAGGTGCCGCGGAAGCCGAGCGGCGCCCACAGGATCAGAATCGCCGGCGACAACGGCCACCACGACGGCTTGATGATGGGCTCGTAGAGCGGCGAAAGGTACGGACCCACCTCGAAGTGCGTCTGCATGAGCACGGCGGAGATGGTGGCGTAGATGCCGAACGCGGTCAGGATCGACGCCACCAGCGCGGGCTCGACCCACCATTTGTCACGGCGCAGAGTGGCAAAGAAGCCCTGTTTGCCGAGGGTTACCGGATGGGCCACGACTTCCTCCCGGCGATCGTTCTATATAAATGTGTCTTCACGGTGTGGTTAAGAGCGGCAAACCGGATACTGCCACACGGTTTTGGCACCCATCAAGGACATTCTAAAGGAGATAGCCCGGGGCCGGCGCGGCCCGTCCGGACGCCGCAAACACTGGCACGGCGGTAATACCGGCTTCACCCCCTTGACTGGTGGCTTCCAAATGCGCTGAAATTTCCACAATCGGAAATGTAAGCCGCTGCGCCGTTCGGCGACCAACCCGGCATTGTTTTTTTCCGTTAGTCTGGTTGTTCCAACCAGGTGATCTTTCCAAGGAGGATGACGCGTATGAAGCGCGTTTTGCTGTGTACCGTTGCTGTGCTCATGCTCACCTCGATCGCATTTGCGGCCGGTGAGATGACGCCACAGCAGGCGATGGAAAAAGTCATGAATTGCCCCGTGTGTTCCGCCTGGAACCCGGTGGCCCAGAACATTCGTTACGACATCTTCACCACCAAGACCGGCACCATCGAGACGTTCATGAACGCCGGCGCCGATCAGGCGGCCTGGGATGCGGCATCGGCCGACTGCGAGAAGCGCATGGCCACGGTTCCGACCATGACGGCCGAACAGAAGGCGAAGCTCTGCCCGTTCTGCATGGCGCACATGAATCTGACCAATGCCAAGGACGTCACGATTCAGAATTACAAGGCGCACACGGGCTATGTCACGACCGCGACGTGGAACACGCCGGCCGGCCAGAAGGCCGTCACCGACTACGCGACGTCGATGAAGAGCACGTCGCAGATGCTGGAGACGGCGGCGAAGGACATGAAGCCCGCCGACATGAAGGGCAAGATGTAGTTTTTGTTCGCTACGTCGCGCGCGCGTGGCGCTTGGCGCACTGGCGCGTTGCGAGCTGCGTTCTCGAAAGGCCTCCCGGTTGCCGGGGGGCCTTTTCGTTGGCTGCATCGCTGCCTCCATACTATGCCTACTATCCGTTGCGGCGACGTCCGCGTGTTTCTTTGCCCTCTCCCGCTCGCCATGCTCAAAGCATTACCCATCACAGTCGATGGTGGGCGCGAAGTACGGTTTGCGTCCGACGTGACAATCCACCCGCTATCTCTGTCTCCAGTAGGATTGCATGACATGCTTTCCGAGCACTTGTTCCGCCGCGAGCCGGTTGTGTGCGCCGCACAGCAACCGTAGATTCGACGGATCATGAGTCCCACCTGCTGAGAACGGCCGGATGTGATCGACTTGAAGGCCTTTCCGGCAGCGACATCGCGTTCCATCCGCTGCGACGAAAGTGCACTGTCCTCCGTCTCTGACGAAGATCATATCTCTCAACTCATCCGGAATGTGGCGTGATTGGGTCGAATCGCACTCCCAACGTTGGGACTCAAGACTCGCTGATCCCTTTTTCGACTCGCTGGAATCGCACTCCCAACGTTGGGACTCAAGACGTGCTGATCCGTTTTTCGCCTCGCGCCGCGCATGTCTCGCGGCGGGACTGTGACGATCGCGATATTCCGTCAACACGCGTCGCATGACATCGGCGATGTTCTGCTC
>DATNGX010000437.1:0-5970 GCA_035605755.1 Candidatus Krumholzibacteriia bacterium | reverse complement strand
CGATTGGGCGTCCAAGATTCACATCGTCTCGGCGCCCGTGTACTACCACAACTACATGCTGGGCGAGTTGTTCGCGTCGCAGCTCGACCACGCCATCCACACGCGCGTGCTGAGCTCGGGCAACGGACGCGCCTCTCTCGTGAACGCGCCCGCCGTCGGCACCTTCCTGCGCGACAATGTATTCAAGGCGGGAAAACGATTCCGCTGGGACGAGCTTGTGCAGCGTAGCACGGGGACACCGCTCGCGCCCGATCACTTCGTCGAACAATTCGTTCGCTGAGCGCCATTTCGCGAGGATCGCGCTCGCAGGGCCTGGCTCCGTCCATCCCGTCAGCGGTCGTACTTGGAGATGAGCTCTTCGGCTTTCTTGACGATGTCGCGGTTGCCGACGTAGACGGGCGTGCGCTCGTGGAGTGATTTGGGCGTGACGTCGAGGATCGGACCGCGGCCGGTGGAGCCGTAGCCGCCCGCCTGCTCGATCACGTACGCCATGGGCATCGCTTCGTAGAGGAGTCGCAGCTTGCCGTGCGGTTTGGAAGGATCTTTCGTGTCGGCGGGATAGTAGAACACGCCGCCGCCGAAAAGGGTCCGGTGCACATCCGCCACCATCGATCCGATGTAGCGGAGCGAAAGTGACATGGGGCTTCCCTCTTCGCCCTGCAGCCACTGCGTGTAGCGGCGCACGCCTTCGGTCCAGTACTTCTCGTGTCCCTGGTTGGCGCTGTAGTACTTCCCCGTGGATGGCAGCTTCACGTTGGGATGCGACAGCAGAAACTCGCCGATGCTCGGGTCGAGGGTGAAGCCGTTGACGCCGTGACCGGTCGTGTATACGAGCATCGTGCTCGAGCCGTACACCAGATATCCGCCCGCCACGATCTGGCGCCCGTTCTGCAGCGCGTCTTCGAGCTTGCCGGGGCCCGACTTGGTGACGCGGCGAAAGATCGCGAAGATGGTTCCGACCGCGACATTGAAATCGATGTTGGATGATCCATCCAGCGGGTCGAACACGAGCACGTAGTCGCCGGTCGGGTACTGATCCGGAATCGGAATCAGATCTTTCTCTTCTTCCGACGCCATGCAGCACAGACGCCCCGTGTGATCGTTGAGCTGGTAGAGCGTGCGCTGCGCGTACTCGTCGAGCTTCTGCACCTCTTCGCCCTGGACATTTTCGTGACCGGTCGAGCCGAGGATATCGGCGAGGCCCGCGCGCTGCGTGCGGCTCGCGATCAGCTTGGCGGCCAGTGCGATGTCATAGAGAAGACTGGTGAGAGCGCCCGACGAGTCGGGAAAGCGTTCCTGCTCCCAGAGAATGTGACGCTCGATGGTGATGACGCCTGATCCGGGGATCTTGTTGGGGTCGGACATCGTCATGCCTTTCAGGGCCGATTAGGCGGTGATTACCAGTACCAGTTGAACTGTGCGTTGACGCCGTATCCGAAGGCGTTGTGCAGCGGGTCGCCGAGGCCGAGATACACGATGTCGCCCTGCAACCCGATGGCGAGGCGTTTCGACACGCGCCACTCGTAACCGGGCGCGATGTTGGCGGCAAAACCGGTGCGCGTTTTCTTCCCGGCCACCACTTCGGTCACGGTCGGCGGGGGCTCGACAGTCACCTGTCCGTACGCAAGCCCCGCGCCCAGGCGCACGAAGAAGCCGCCGGCATCCGGGAAGAGGGTGGCACAGGCGGTAACGGCGCCGAGCTGCACCTCGACAGGCACGACGAAATCGCCGGCCAGGACCTCGACGTCTTTGGCCCAGCCCCAGAATTCGACGCCGAGCACCATGTCGGGCTTCACGGCCCAGCCGGCGCGCGCGTTCATGACGCCGGAGTTTTCGGACGGCTGGCGGTCATCCTCGTCACTCCACGACACGGATTCGAATCCGAATCCAACGCCGGCGCAGAAGCCGGTGCGCACGTGCGGTGCCGCCTCCGCGACGAGCGGCGAGCCGGCGCACGCAAGCATGACGAGTGGAAGCGATCGCTGGAAGAAGCGGTGCATCGTGCGATCAGAACTTGATCATGATGCCGACCAGGATGGCGGATATCACCTGATTGCCGCCTTCGGTCTTGGTGGTTGCGCCCGCCGGAAGCAGAAGATCGCCCGGCGCAAAATCCTGGTTGAGGTTCACGGCGTACGTGTACTTCGTGTACGCGGTCCAACGCTCGTTCATCGCGTACTGAATGCCGAGAGAGGGAACGAAACACATGCCGCTCACGTTGGCCATCTTGTTCTGCAGGACGCCCTCAATGAACAGATCGTCCGCCTTGGTCTTGAAACCACCCACACCTATTTCGATAAATGGATTGGTGCGCGCGTGGGGGACGGCGATGAAGCGCGCGGATCCCCAGTACATCTTGGTGTGAATCGTGCCGCCTTCGATGGCCTTGGTCCCGGTGTAGCCCACCTTCTCCATCGACGCGATGGCATTGTTGCTGAAGGTAAGATTGTTGAACGTGCCGTTCACTTCGAGCCACGGAAAGATCACGAAACCGCCGCCCACCCCGAACTGAAATGACGTGTTCCAGAAATCGTTGAACAGACCGGGATCGGTGGGCATACCGATGCCGCCGTCCATGAAGAGCTGCCAGCGGTGCGGGACCTGGAGATACTTCTCCTCGCGTTCTTCTCCGCCCAGCTGTGCCGACGCCGGCAATACGCTGGCAAGAAGCGCAATCAGACCCAATGACAAGACCGCACGTTTCATTCTGTCCTCTCCTCGTGAATCGTGTTTCGGCGATTGAAAATGATGGGGATGCAGAGACAAAACCGGCGCCCAGGCGGGGCATCGCTCGGCGCGAGATAATACCCCAACGCGGGCGACGCATTGAAGGGCAAAAAGGGCGCCCCGGCGCTAGCCCTTGATGACGCCCACCGGCCTGATTTCGGCCACCCGGCGCACGAATCCGGCCCGCTGCATGACGTCGACGACATCGGCCACGTTCTTGTAGGCCTCCGGCATCTCTTCGGCCAGCGTGCGGCGATCCTTCGCCATGACCACCACGCCGCGTGCGCGCAGCTCGTCGGTGATGGAACGGCCGCTGCCGGCGCGCGTCGCCGCGCGGCGCGAAAGCCGGCGTCCGGCGCCGTGGCAGCTGGAGTGGAAGGGGTGTTCGCCCTCGAACAGAGCGCCGGTGCACACGAACGACGCGCGGCCCATGTCGCCGGGAATGAGCACGGGCTGGCCCACCGCGCGATAGCGTGACGGCACGCGCGCGTCCCCCGGGGGCAGCGCGCGTGTCGCGCCTTTGCGGTGCACGCACACGCGCCGCTTCCTGCCGTTCACATCGTGCGTCTCGAGCTTGGCGATGTTGTGACAGATGTCGTACACGAGACGAAATCCAAGTTGTTCCGCGGGCACGGCGAAGACATCGGCGAAGGCGCGCGCCGCGAGGACCATCAGTACCTGGCGATTCGCCCACGCATAATTGGCGGCGGCGCACATGGCGCCGATGTAACGGCGGCCCAGCTCGGAGTCGACGGGGGCGCATGCCAGCTGGCGGTCCGGGAGTGAATACGGAAACTTCGTGCGTCCCATCTCGCGCAGAAAATCGGTGCACACCTGGTGGCCGAGACCGCGCGAGCCGCAGTGAATGAGGACGGTGGCCTGATCGGCGGCAAGCCCGAGTGCGGCCGCCGCGTCTTCATCGAAGACATGACTCACATATCCGACTTCGACGAAATGATTGCCGGAGCCGACCGATCCCAGCTGGCGCCGTCCGCGCTCGATGGCCTGGTTGCTCACTTCGGCGGGATCGGCGAGCGTCATGGCGCCGTTCTCTTCGCTGTGCTCGAGATCGACGTCGCTGCCGAAGCCGCGTTTGACCGCGAACGCAGCACCCTCGCGCAACACGCGCCGCATCTCGGCGGCGCTGAGATCGCCGGTCCCCGACTGGTGCGGATGCGGGCCACAGGGGACGGTTTGAAACAGGCGCGCGACGAGTCGCTCGATGCGCGGCAACAATTCGGTGCGCGTGAGATTGAGCGTGGCGAGGCGAACACCGCAGTTGATGTCGTATCCCACGCCACCGGGTGAGATCACACCACCGTCTTCCGGAACCGTCGCGGCCACGCCTCCGATGGGAAAGCCGTACCCCATGTGCGCGTCCGGCATCGCCCATGAAAACCCGGTGATGCCGGGCAGATGCGCCACGTTCCTGACCTGCTCCAGTGTGACATCATCGCGCAGATCTTCCATCAAAGCCGGGCTCGCAATCACGCGCCCCGGCACGCGCATGCCGCCCTCGCGCGCAATTTCGTAGATGCAATCACCGCGGGGGTCGATGCGCATGCAAGCCTTCAGGACGCCGACCGCAGCTCGATGCGAATCGACGCGACGGGTTTGTGCCCCAGGTAAACAATCGCGCGTCCACCGTTCATCGCGATTTCCACCATTCCCCAGCTGTTCATGATGGCGATCAACTCGCCGCTGTCTCCATCGGCGTAGGTTCGCCGCAGCGGCCCGGCATCGCGTCCGGCGACGGAAACGCGCACGGTCGAAATATCCCCGAACACACGCCGGACCAGGTCGAGGGGGATATCGGTCATCACGTTGCCGAAACGATCCACGTAGCGCCCGCGTGCACGAATCACACCGCCGTCGACGGACACTCCCGGAACATCGCGCAGCATCACGACGCCCTCGACGCGCCGGCCAAAGCGCTCCGGGTTCGATCCCAGCGCGATACCCGCGGCGACGGGAGCGAAAATATCGCGCCCGTGAAACGTCGTGCCGCGCGCGCGAATGTTTTCGCTGTGTGTCAACGTGTCGTCGATGGCGTAGAGCGACACGTCGGGGCCGTGCATCAAGAGCAGATCGCTCGCGAATCCATTGTCGGGACCCACCAGCGTTCGCTCACCGATGTTGATCACCAGTCCGCGCCGCTCCGTACCCACGCCCGGGTCCACCACACACACCACCACCGCATCGTGGGGCAGATACGGAAAAGATTGCGCGAGCACGAAGCTCGCCGCGGCGATGTCGTGCGCGGGAATATCATGGTGCAGATCGATGACGCGCGAAGACGGGGCCGACGACAGGAGCACGGCGCGCATGACACCGGGGTAGAAATCGGTGCTGCCGAAGTCGGTCAGGAGCACCAGCGGGCGCGCGTCCATCAGTCGCTGGAAGAAACGATGCGGGAGCCCTGTCCCGAATCCGCGGCGCGTGCCAGGCGTTCGCGCAGAGCCGGGATGGCGCGGCGCGCGGTGTCGTAGCCGATCTCGATCATTTCCTCGGAATGATCGAAATCGAACGAGCTGTACGCATCCACGTTGGGATGAATGACGAAGTTGGCGAGACGTTCGGAGATGGGAAAATTCTTGCGCGCGATCAGTCCCGTGATCTGCACCACCAGCTGCAGAATGTTCTGCGGTCGCCGGTACGTGGGATCAACCGGTGCCAGGTGCGACGCGATCACGAAATCGGCGCCGAGCTCGAGCGCGGTCTCGACGGGCAGGTACTCCGAAAGGCCGCCGTCGACGTAATACTGGTCGTCGATCTCGACCGGAAGATAGATCTGCGGAATCGAACAGCTGGCGCGCACCGCCTGGGCCACCGGGCCGTCTCGAAACACTTTCTTCTCGCCGGTAACGAGGTTCGTCGCCACCACGGCAGTGGGCAGGTTCAGCTCCTCGAAGGTGATGTCACCGAGCATCTCGCGAACGAACTCGGCAATGCGCTCGCTGGAGATGAACCCCATGCGGGTGAGCCGCACCCGCACCAGCTTGCGCCAGCTCATGGTGGTGGCCGCCGTCTCCATGGTGGACACCGGCATCCCGGAGGCCAGCATGGAGCCCACGATACTTCCCCCACTCGTGCCTGCGACGCAGTAGAATGGTATGCCGGCCTCGGAAAGCGCCTTGATGACACCCACGTGGGTGACCGACTTGGCGGTTCCGCCCGACAGGGCGAGGCCGATTCGGGGGGTCAAACAGGACTCCCTTCGCGAATCAAAAGAAAATTGCAACC
>DATNGX010000436.1:0-4181 GCA_035605755.1 Candidatus Krumholzibacteriia bacterium | reverse complement strand
TCTTCTTGTAGATGATGGTGTCGCCGTCAACACTGCTGTTGATGATCGGGTATTCCTTGATACCGCGGATCGCGGCTTCAATGAAGTAGGGCAGGAAGGTGAGCTTGACGCCTTCACCCTCGAACTCTTTCTTCGCCGCTTCGCGGCGCTTGACCACCTCGTTCATGTCGACTTCGAAGATCGTGTACACGTGCGGCGAGGTGTGCTTGCTCATCACCATGTGCTCGGCGATCTTCTTGCGCATGACGCTCATGGGCTCGCGCACTTCGTCCTGCCCGCTCGCGAACACGGCCGGTTTCGGCGCTGCCGGAGCAGAGGCGGGCGCAGCCGCGGGGGCGGGAGGCGCCGGTGCCTGAGCCGGAGCGGGGGCTGGCTGCGCAATCGGAGCCGCCGAAGAGCTGGCCGACTCGATGTACGTCATGATGTCTTTCTTGGTGACGCGGCCGCCTTCGCCGGTGCCGTCGATCAGCGAAACATCGACGCCGTGTTCGGCGGCGATCTTCTGCACGACCGGAGAGGAGCGCACGAAGTTGTTCGCAGCGCGCGGCGCTTCCGCCGTTGCGGTTGCTGCGGCGGGAACCGGCGCGGGCGTGGGAGCCGGTGCGGGCGCAGCGGCAGGAGCTGGCGCGGGCGCAGCAGGCGCCGGAGCTGCGGCCGCAGGTTTGGGAGCGCTGGCGCTCGCTGCCTCGCCGGCTGCTCCTATACGTCCGACCACGGTTTTGATTTCCACCGTCTGGCCGGGCTGCACGAGCACTTCCAAGAGTGTGCCGGCGGACGGCGACGGAATTTCCGCGTCCACCTTGTCCGTGGAGATTTCGAACAAGGGTTCGTCGCGCTCGACTTTGTCGCCCACGTTCTTGAGCCACTTGACGAGCGTTCCTTCGGCGATACTTTCGCCCATCTGGGGCATGATCACATCGACTGCCATGATGATGTTGTTCCTTTCGATTCGTTAATTCGATTGGTAACTAGTACGCCGCCAGCTTGCGCGCCGTCGCCACAATGTCTTTGACCTGCGGCAGGAACGCTTCTTCGAGCGGCGGGCTGTAGGGAACCGGCGTGTCCGGGGGTGCGATGCGCACGATCGGACCGTCGAGATACTCGAATGCTTTCTGCGCGATGCGCGCGACCACTTCGCCGCCGGGTCCGCCGGTCATGGTGGCCTCGTGCATCACGATTACCTTGCTGGTTTTCCTGGCCGTGGCGAGAATGGCTTCTTCGTCGAGCGGCAGGATGGTGCGCAGGTCGAGCACTTCGACCTCGATGCCGTCCTTGGCCAGCTCGTCGGCTGCTTCCAGCGCTTTGTAGACCATCGCACCGTAGGTGATGATGGAGAGATCGTCGCCTTCACGACGCAGCGCCGCCTTGCCGATGGGCACGATGAAATCGTCGGTGGGCAGATCTTCCTTGATACGGCGATAGAGATATTTGTGCTCGAAGTAGAGCACCGGATCCGGGTCGCGAATGGCGGCCTTGATGAGGCCCTTGGCGTCGTACGCCGTTGACGGGCACACGATCTTCAAGCCCGGCACGTTGAAAAAGTACGCTTCCGGATTCTGCGAGTGAAACGGTCCGCCGTGCACGCCGCCGCCGCACGGTCCGCGCACCACGATGGGGACTCCCGCATTCCAGCGATAGCGGCACTTGGCCGCGAAGTTCACGATCTGGTCGAAGGCGCACGAGATGAAGTCGATGAACTGCATCTCGCACACGGGGCGCATGCCCACCAGCGACGCGCCGATGGCGGCGCCGACGATGGCCGACTCGGAGATGGGCGTATCGATGACGCGCATGGGCCCGAACTTGTCGAGCATCCCCTTGGTCACCTTGAAGGCGCCGCCGTAAATGCCCACGTCCTCGCCGAGGACGAAGACGCGGTCGTCCTTCTCCATCTCTTCCCAGATGCCTTCTTTGATTGCGTCGACGTATGTCGTGAGTGCCATGTTCAGCTCTCCTGGCCTTCGTAATAGACGTCCCTGGTGACTTCTTCGGCGGCGGGATAGGGCTGCGTTTCGGCCCAGTCAACCGCGTCATCCACGATCTTCACGCACTCCATCTGCATTTCATCGCGGCGCTTCTCGGTGAGCACACCTTCTTCGATCAACTGCTTCTCGAAGCGCGGGATCGGATCCTTGCGCTTCCATTCTTCGAAAAGCTCGGGTGGCACATAACCGGCGTCGTCGTGCGCGGAGTGGCCGGTCATGCGGAAGGTCTTGAACTCCACCAGGGACGGTCCTCCGCCGGAACGGGCGAAGTCGACCGCGCGCTTGGCGGCGTCGTACACGGCGAGGATGTCGTTGCCGTCCACCACTTCGCCCGGAATGCCGTATCCCGGAGCGCGCATGGCGACGTCCTCGATCGCCATCTGCAGATGGATCGGCGTCGAGTACGCGTAGGCGTTGTTGTTGACGAAGTACACCACCGGCAGTTTGTGAACGCTGGCGAAATTGATGCCCTCGTGCCAGTCGCCGCGCGAGGTGGCGCCTTCGCCGTTGTAACAGAGCGCGACACGCTTCTGATTCCTCTGCTTGAAAACAAGCGCGCAGCCCGCCGCCACCGGCACGTTGTCACCGAGGTGCGAAACGAACGCGATCACGTTGTAGTTCATGTCGCCCATGTGCATGTTGCCGTCGCGGCCGCGCGTCAAGCCCGTGCGCCGGCCCATGTACTGCGCGATGATGCGGCGCGACGTGATGCCGCGCATGAGAAACACGCCCATGTCGCGGTGCGACGGCGCCACCACGTCGTCCTTCTCCATGTGGATGGCGGTGCCGACCGAGATGGCTTCCTGGCCGAGGCCGACGTACACGCCGCCGACGATGCGGCCCTGGCGGTAGAGCTTGCGCTCGATGCGGTCCTCGATCTCGCGCACCAGCTTCATGTAGTGCAGCATCTCCAGCTTGGTCTTGTCGCTGGGGACATGGGTAAAGCGGGGGCGTTTGGTGGCCGGTTCAGTCGCCATAGACATTCTCCATGAGTGTGGAAGGATCGGGGAAGGGGGAGGCGAGCGCCTCATCCACGGCTGTGTCCAGCATTTGATTGATGCGGGTGTCGATCTCTTCGAGCTCCGACGACGTCTCGACGATACGGTGCATGTCGAGGAAGCGACGGTACGCATCGAGAGGATCGCGCTTCTCCCAGTAGGCGCGCTCTTCGGCCGGCACGTACCCGGCGTCGTCGTGTTCGGCGTGGCCTTTGCGCCGGAACGTCTTGGCCTCCAGCAGCACGGGGCCTTCGCCATTCACGCAGCGCTCGCGCGCGCGGCGCGTCACGTCGAGCGCGGTCATCACGTTGTTGCCGTCGAACATTTCGCCGTAGCACCCGTAGCCCTCCGCGCGCACCACGAAGTCGGGCACGTTGAACTGTCTCGACGTGGGCGTGGAATAGGCCCAGCCGTTGTTCTCGACGATGATGATGAGCGGAAGCTTGTGAACAGCCGCGAAGTTCATGCCTTCGTGGAAGTCGGTGGTGCTGGTGGCGCCATCACCGACGTAGGTGAGCGCCACGTTGGGCTTGCCCTTCATTTTCATTTCCAGAGCAATGCCGGCGAACACGGGCACCAGTGACGCGAGCATGCTGATGGGCGAGACGATGCCGCGGTCGACCCAGCCGAAGTGTACGTTGAGATCCTTGCCGCCGGTGGGGCCGATGGCGCGCGCACAGTACTGGCCCATCACCTGCTGCGGCTCGACGCCGCGCACGAGCAGGCCGCCCAGGTTGCGGATCATGGGTGCAAAGAAATCGCCGCGCTGGAGCGCGTACGCGCTTCCTACCGAACAGCCTTCCTGGCCGAGGCTCGAGTAGAGGCCGCCCACCACCTGGTTCTGGCGATACAGATTGCTGAGCCGCTCCTCGAGCTTGCGATTGAGCGCCATGAAGTAATACAGCTCGAGATAGCTCGTGCGATCGAGCGCGAGTCCGGCCGGAATCGTGAGCGTGTACGGTGTCTCAGATGTGGATGGCTTCACCATAGACTCCATGAGCCGCCTCCAGCATCGCCTCCGCCAGCGTCGGATGGGCGTGAATCGTGTTTGCCACTTCCTCCACCGTCGTCTCCAGCTTGATGCCGAGCGTCGCCTCCGCGATCAGCTCGGTGGCCTTCGGTCCAATGATATGGACGCCAAGCACCTCATCATAACGCTTGTCGGCCACGATTTTCACAAAGCCCGTGGTGTCCTGCA
>DATNGX010000435.1:0-3556 GCA_035605755.1 Candidatus Krumholzibacteriia bacterium | reverse complement strand
TCGGACGGCAACCAAACCACGGCGTCACCATCGGTAACGGCAGGACCGAGATGCCGGACTTCAATCGCGCGCTGGCCGCGACGCAGCACGAGTTTGTCGTCGAAGGTTCTTGTCGGGAGCGTGAGCTCGAACTGCGGCTGTTCCGCGAGATACTGCTCCATGATCGCAATGGTGGACGTGTATGCCATCAACTCTTCGGGAGAGATCGCGTTGCCGTCGACAGTCTTGTTCGAGTCCACGCAGGCATGGAAGAACTTGAGCCCGTCGGGCGCACCGGCCACCTGCTGCTTGCGGTTGGTCACACCGATTCCCGCCATGTCGCGCTTGGTCTGTGCCGTCGCGATGATCTCGACGGCGGGATTGCCCGTGCGAACCAGCTGGTTCCCGAAGGTGTGATCGTCGTGCCAGTGCGTATTGATGAGCACGCTGATCTTGCGGTGCGAACCATCACGCACGATGCCCAACACCTCGGTGGTAAACGCGCGTGTGAATTGGGTGTCGATGAGAATGACGTCGTCGCCCGTGACGATGAATGCAGAGTTGGAATGATTGGCGAGTCCGAGTGGATCCGGGCTGACGATGACGAAGACACCTGGTGCAACTTCTTCGGTCTGGAACGGCTGGACGAGGACCCTGGTTGCCTGTGCCGGCAAAGCGATCAATAGACCTATCAACACAAGACCGAGGCAGCGCATGCGTGCATCATATCAAATGCGCGCAGCATCTCTGAGACCAAACAACACCTGGCCGGACGAAAAGAAAAACGCCGCAGTGATTTCTCACCGCGGCGTTTTCACGAACGATGCGAACTACTGTTGGGTCTTGATGAACGTCCCGTTGCGCAACTCGGCATACGCCTGTCGAAGTTCTTCGGGCGTGTTCATCACGATCGGTCCCTGCCACGCGACGGGTTCCTTGAGCGGCTGTCCCGATACGAGCAGAAAGCGAATGCCCGCGGGGCCGGCCTGCACGGTGACTTCGTCGCCGCGATCAAAGAGCACGAGCGAGCGATTGCCCACCATGTCTTTGATCTCGCTGCCATCCGGTTGAATGCGATCGGTCTGCACGGACTGCGGATCGGATGCATCGCGGAAGGTGCCGGAGCCGTCGAATATGTATGCAAACGCGTGGCGCGTGGTTTCCACCTTGAAGCTCTTGCGCCGTCCCGCCGGCACCGAGATGTCGAGATAACGCGGCTCGGCGGCAATACCGTCAACGGGTCCGCGCTTTCCATTGTAGTCGCCGACGATCACGCGCACGAGCGTTCCATCATCTTCGCCCACGATCGGGATCTCCAGCGACGGCACATCCTGGTAACGCGGATTCGTCATCTTGAGCGAGCGCGGCAGATTGGCCCACAGCTGAAAACCGTGCATGCGTCCGGCGGCATCGCCCTGCGGCATCTCCTGGTGGAGAATGCCGCTGCCCGCCGTCATCCACTGCACATCGCCGGCGCCGAGCTTGCCGCGATTGCCGAGGCTGTCGCCGTGGTCGACTTCACCGGCGAGCACATAGGTAATGGTTTCGATTCCGCGGTGCGGATGCCACGGAAATCCCGCCATGTAATCGGACGGCCGCTCGTTGCGAAAATCGTCGAACAACAGGAACGGATCGAACTCATCGGTCTTGCCAAAACCGAATGCGCGGCGCAGGCGTACACCCGCGCCCTCCATGGTCAACTGGGACTCACTGATACTCTTAACGGCACGAATCGACATAGGCTCTCCTCTGTTTCGCCGCAAAGATAGTTGCGAAAAAACGCCCGCGCAAATGCCGGCGCGGGGTGCGCTACATCAGCGATGCGTCGAGGGTGATGGCAAGCCCCGGACGGAGCAGATTCGAAACCGGACACTTCTTTTCCGCTTCATCGGCCAGACGTTTGAAAGCGTCATTGTCGAGACCCGCCACCTTGCCGCGCGTCTCGAGATGCATCGCGTGGATTTTGCCGTCCGTGAGCGAGATGGTGGCTTTGGTCGCGATGGTGTCGGGGACGTGTCCCTGCTCGCTGAGATAGTTCGAAAACGCCATGCTGAAACACGCCGCGTGCGCGGCCGCGATCAGCTCTTCGGGGTTGGTGCCCTTCGCGTTTTCAAAACGCGTGGCAAACGTGAACGGTGTGTTGGTTAGGACGCCGCTGGCGGGCGCGTCGATGGTGCCGTTGCCCTGCTTGAGATTGCCGTGCCAGGTTCCGGATGCACTGCGCTGGATTGCAGCCATGATGTTCTCCTTCAGTTATGGAAGAGCACCCGTCGTCAATATAGCCTATGCGTCGCCGGTTTTGCGAAGCGATCGCAGGCCGTGCGGGGTGCGGATGGAGGCTATCAACTCGGGGCCCGCGGAACAACGGGCGTCCAGAACGAGCCGTGACAGCGGCTCCAATTGAACGTCGAGTCCTGTCAGGAAACAACCTGCATCCGGAAGACTTGTCGCCGGATGCGGTCCATTGAGCCATTGAATCAACACCGGCAGGTTCGACAGGCTCCCATCGTCCGGTATCGTGATCAACCAGTTCAGAACGCCGCGGCTCATGGGCTTGATGTGGTGCCCGGGAATTCCCAGCGCCAGTGCGGCGGCGCGAATGTCGTCGACGCGCGCCACCCAGGTCGCGAGAGCGGGGGTGGTCACGCGATCGAGGTCGAACCAGCGCGGCTGTCCCGGCGCGGTCATGTCGGGATCGACGGCGAGAACCTCCAGGTAGGTGGAATCGTCGAGCTTGAGCAGAAGGTTGTGCGTGCCCATCGCGTGATGCGTGCCACCGGGCTGCATTTCCACGCCCAACGCTTCACGAATGTACGCAGCGCCTGAGCCGAGCGATGGCGCTGTCACCACCAGATGGTCGATGGCCGCCGGGATCATCGCTCTTGATGGCGCAGATAGAACGCAGCCTGGTCGCCGCGTCCTTCGCGATTGAGGCTGGCGGCCCTGCGCTCGAACTCCTGTATTTCCGACTCGGAAAAGACGGGAGCGCCGTTGCGATATGAGTGCGGATCGCGCAGCGGAATATTTCTCCGGTACTGTTCACTTCCCCAGAATTGAAACGCCGTGGAGTCGAACACGGTGTCGACAATCGCAAGCCCGGCGCGTTCCGCCAGGAGCGCCAGACTCTTCGGTGTGTGCAGGAACAGATGTCGCGGTGCATCGAGCTGCACCCAGTCGGAGCGGTAGGTGGCAAACGCGTCGCTGGAAGCCACCGGCAAGCGGATCAGCACTGCGCCGCCCGGATTCAACATCGCGCGCACACGGGTGAGTACGGACTGCGGCTCATCCATATGTTCGAAGGTGTGGTGAAGCATGATGAAGTCGTGGGTTTCGTTGTGCACGTGGATGTTTCGTTTCCACACGCGAACGCCGTTGCCGTAGTCGATGTCGTTGGCCACGAAGGGATCGACGCCGGTCAGATGCCGGAAACCGTACGATCGCATGGCGAGCAGCAGTTCCCCCGAGCCGCACCCGATATCGAGCACCGAGTCCGAACGCTTCACGTGCGCGTGGCGCAAATACTCGATGGTCGGGGGCACGCCGAAGCGCCGTGTCATCAGCCACCCGGCCAGATTGG
>DATNGX010000434.1:0-2418 GCA_035605755.1 Candidatus Krumholzibacteriia bacterium | reverse complement strand
GCCATTCTTCTCGCCACCGAAAAGCTCCAGCTCGGCTTTGCATATTTTGCCAGTGTCGGCAACAAAGCGGACGTGAGCGGCAACGATCTGTTGGAATTCTGGGAGAACGATCCCCACACGAGCATCATTACCATGTATCTCGAGTCGTTCGGCAATCCGCGCAAGTTCACCGAGCTCGCGACGCGTATTTCGAAGAAGAAACCGATCGTCATTGTGAAATCGGGGACGTCGGCGGCCGGTGCACGCGCGGCTTCATCGCATACCGGCTCGCTGGCCGGGACCGAAGCCGCAGCGGATGCATTGCTGCGACAGGTTGGTGTGCTGCGCGTGTCGAGCATCGAAGAGATGATCCATCTTTTGCAGGGGCTGACCGGCACCTCGATGCCGAAAGGCAACCGCCTGTGCATCGTGACCAACGCCGGCGGCCCCGCCATCATGGCGGCCGATGCCGCTGACGGGCACGGCCTGACCATGGCCACGCTGCACGACGAAACAAAAAAAGCCATGCGCGCCGCGCTTCCCGCCGAAGCGAGTGTCGAGAATCCCATCGACATGATCGCTGCCGCCGGCCCTGATCGGTACGAGTCGATTCTGGCGCTCGCGATCGCCGATCCCGGCGTAGACCTGGTGATCACGATCTTCGTGCCGCCGCTACTCGCCGAACCGCTCGAAGTGATGCGCCGCATCACGCGCGTGGCGCGCGCCGGCGAAAAGCCCGTGCTCAGCGTCCTGATGGCCGAGGAAAGCTACTACGAGCGCATTCCGCGCGAGATTGCCGAATGTGTCCCGTTCTATCGCTACCCCGAAGACGCGGTGAAAGTAGCCGAGCACATGAACCGCCACCGACTGTGGCGCGAACGGCCCGCCGGCACGACACCCGTCTTCAAGGCCGACACTGCGAAAGCGCGCGCACTGGTAGAAGCAAAAGGTGCAGCCGGTGGCGGTTATCTCTCGCCCTCGGATACCCACGCACTTCTCGACGCATACGGCTTTCCGATCGTGAAGCAAACCGTCGTGCCGCTGAACGGCGATCTGGTCGCCGCAGCAAAGCAACTCTCATTTCCTGTCGTGCTCAAAGTGGTCGGAGAAAAGATCGTTCACAAGTCCGATGTGGGCGGAGTGATTGTGGGTATCGAAACGCCCGAAGCAATGCAGCGTGCGCGCGCCGCCATGGAGACCTCGCTCGAGAAGGCGGGCGTCTACAAAGATGCGACCGGCTTCATGGTCCAGGAGATGGTCACCGAGCCGCAGGGCAACAGCGAATCGCGCCAGGAAGTGATCCTCGGTGTCGCACACGATCCCAAATTCGGACCGCTGGTGATGTTCGGAATGGGCGGACGTTACGTGGAGATTCTGCGCGACGTCGTGTTCCGCGTGTTGCCCATGACCGATCTCGACGCGCGCGAGATGGTACGCAGCATCCGCGCCTTCCCGCTCCTCGAAGGCGTACGCGGCGAGAAGCGCGTCGACATTGAATTCATCGAGGAGCTGATCCTGCGCCTCGCCCAGCTCGTGCGCGAAGTGGACGGCATTGCGGAGCTCGACTTCAATCCGGTAATTGTGAGCAGTAACCACGCTCTCTGTCGTGTTGTTGATGCGCGAGTGCGTGTCGCGGGCTCGTAGACCGCCTATCGGCGGTCAGCATTGACATCGCGGCGCATCACGTTCAGAAAATCCTGCATCAGCGACATGTTGCGCTTCATCGCCGAGCGGTCACCGGAGGCAATGTCGTTGCGCATCGACCCCGCCAGGGTTGCGATCCGTGCCATGTCGTCGCGCCGAACGATGGCGGTGTCGCGATCGCGCCCGTCGTCGCGCTGCCCGTAGCTGTCGTCGATCGCCTGCAGCATGTCGCTGCCGGCGCTTGTCACCGACGCGTCCATCCTTTTCTTGCGGAACTCGCGCCACAGGACCGCTTCGCGTTCGGCCTGATCCGCCTTCACACTTGCCTGTTCGATTTCACGATCCATCGCGTGCAGCAAACTTTCGTTTACCTCGCGGTAGCGTCCTGCCATGCGACCTTTCCACGCGTCTTTGAGTGACACGGTCAATTGTTCGAACTCGCGCATTTCGCGCGCGTCGCGCTCCGGCCACGTGCGCTCGACGTCGACAGGGCTCCTGACCGGCGCCGGGTTCGCGAAAGAGAGAGCCGGCATTGCAAGCAGCAAGACCAGCACGGTATCAAGACGTGCCATGGGGTTCCTCCGATGTACTGTGAATTCCGCCCGAGCCGGCGCGGTGTGTTTGCTCCCGGGTCCCACTGCAAGCCGTGGACCGTCAGCCGCACTCGTGGGGCCTGGCTCCATCCATCCCGCTGGACGTCGCTCCGCTCGTCCAGCGTGAGCCCTGTCTGTCGCCACCCACTCGTGCGAGTTGCTAAAAAATCTTGCAACTCCTGCCGGGGGCTTCCGTACAAGC
>DATNGX010000433.1:0-3348 GCA_035605755.1 Candidatus Krumholzibacteriia bacterium | reverse complement strand
CAGGCGCTGACGGGGCCCATCGAGAACGCGCCGCTGCGGGCGGCGATGTCGAAAGCCATGCGAGCGTGGTCGAAGCCCGACGCCGCCGCGAGCGCGGCGGAAGCGATTCTCGGAATCGCAAAAAAAAAAGAAACCGGCGTCGTGACACGGGCGGAGCGAGCGGCCTGAACGAAACGAGAAACTGAACGTGGTCTTCCTCGGACACACCAAGCGCATTCATTTCGTCGGTATCGGCGGCATCGGCATGAGCGGCATCGCCGAAGTGCTGTTGAACCTGGGTTTCAACGTGAGCGGCTCGGACATGAAGTCTTCCGATATCACGGCGCGCCTCTCGGAAATGGGTGCGGCGATCTGGCAGGGGCACGAAGGCCGCCATGTCGCGGGCGCCGATGTCGTGGTGTATTCCAGTGCCGTCAAGCCCGACAACCCCGAGATCGTCGAAGCCAGGAGCCAGGGCATTCCCATCATTCCGCGCGGCGAAATGCTTGCCGAGCTCCTGCGTCTCAAATACGCGGTGACAGTCGGCGGCGCGCACGGAAAAACCTCGACCACGTCGCTGATCGCATCGGTAATGGCGCAGGGCGGCCTCGATCCCACCGTGATCGTGGGCGGCAAGGTGCGCGCGCTCTCCAGCAACGCGCGCCTGGGCAGCAGCCGCTACGTCGTCGCCGAAGCGGACGAAAGCGACGGCCAGTTCGTGAACCTGCCCTCGTCGGTCGCCATCATCACAAACATCGACCTCGAGCATCTCGATTTCTATCCCAACCTGACCGCCATCGAGGATGCGTTCCAGATGTACGCCAACCGCGTGCCCTTCTACGGCGCCGTGATCCTGTGCGCCGACGACGCGCGCACCATGGCGCTGGCGCCGCGCATCGTGCGCCGCAAGGTGACCTACTCGCTGGGCGGCAGCGCCGACATCTGCGGCGGCATCGTGCAGCGCGGTCCGGGTTGGACGCGTTTCTTTGTCGCCAACGAGCATGGACCTCTGGGCGAGGTCACGCTGCACATTCCCGGGGACCATTACGCCCGCAACGCGGTCGCCGCGGTCGCGACGGGTCTGTGGCTCGACATTCCCTTCGAGCAGATCAAGGCCGGGCTCGAGAGCTGGCAGGGTGTCGGCCGCCGCTTCGAGATCAAGGGCGAGCGCGCCGGCGTTCTCGTGATCGACGACTACGGCCACCATCCCACCGAAATCGCCGCGACCATCAAGGGCGCGGCCACGAGCTACCAGAAGCGTGTGTTCGTGCTCTTTCAGCCGCACCGCTATTCGCGCACGCAATCGGTGGCGGACCAGTTCGGCCGCTGCTTCGACGGTGCGCACAAGGTGTACATCACCGACATCTATCCCGCCGGCGAGAAACCCATCCCCGGCGTGTCGGCCCACACCATCATCGATCTGGTGAAAAAGGAAAGCTCGGTCAAAGTGGAGTACGCCGCGTCGATCGACGCCATGGTCGAGCGTGTGGCCGAGGAAGCGCAGCCCGGCGACCTGGTGATCACGATGGGCGCGGGCGACATCACCAAAGCGGGCGAGAAATTGCTCGAGCGGCTGGGCCGCATCGCGGAGAAGAAGGATGCGCGGTGAAACCCCGCACGGAGTGGGAGAACGCCGCCGCGGCGCTGCGCAGGATCTTTGCGGAGCGTCTGTGCACGGACGAGCCCATGCGCAAGCACACCACGGTGGGCGTGGGCGGACCGGTGCGCTGGATGGTGCTTCCGAAAACGGCGGGCGAAGTGCAGCGCGCGGTTCGTATCGCGAACCAGTACGGGATTCCGTACGTCGCGGTGGGGAAGGGCTCGAACCTGATCGTGCGCGACGGCGGCTACGACGGCATGGTGCTGAAGCTCGCCGAGCACATGACGGCGGTGCGCATCAATCAGCGCACGGTGACCGCACAGGGCGGAGCCTCGTTCGCGGTGCTCTCGCGCAAGATGACCAAGGCGGGACGCACGGGGCTGGAGTTTGGGATCGGGATCCCCGGCTCTGTCGGTGGCGCAGTGCATATGAATGCGGGGGCATTTGGTGGCGAGGTGAGCGAAGTGTTACTGAGCGCGCGCGTCGTGGATTCAACTGGAGAGGTGAGCACGATCCGCGCGCGCGATCTTACCTTCACCTACCGGCACACGACCCTCGACCCGCGCGCCATCGTGGTGGCGGCGACTTTCAAATGTCCGCCGGGAACGGTGCGCCAGGACGTGTACGACCGCTCCATCGGACGCAAGAAGACACAGCCGATCTGGGAACGCAGCTTCGGAAGCACGTTCGTCAATCCGCCCGGGAAGTTCGCGGCGGAATTGATCGAGGGATCGGGACTGAAGGGCAGGCGGCAGGGCGGAGCGATGTTCTCCGACCTGCACGCGAACTTCATCATCAACATCGACGGGAGTGCTTCCGCGGCCGACGTGGAGACGCTCATCGAACTCGCCCGCACCGAGGTCAAAAAGCGGTACGGCGTTGAACTCAAGACGGAGGTGGTTGTCATTGGCGATCGTTAGCTCAGGACCGGAACAAAAACATGCCATTCGCGCGCGCGCGCGGCGGATCATCGGTGTCTTCATTGTCGGTGTGCTGATCGTGGCATCGATGTACCTGTACAACTACGTGACCACCGCCAACCGCTTCGCGATCGAGAAGATCGAGCTGGCGGGCCTGTCGCGGGTCGATCCCGCGAGCCTCCAGCGCGTGGTTGCCGACCTCAAGGGACAGAACATCCTGCTGGCGCCGCTGGACGAGGTGGAAGCACGGCTCGAGTCGCAGCCGCGCATCGCGAGCGTGGAGTGCCGTCGTGTGCTCCCCAACCGGGTGATCTACAGCATCAGCGAGCGTGAGCCGGTGGCGCTTGTCTACACCGATCGCTTCTTCGAGATCGACGCCGCCGGCATGGTGATGCCCGGCGACGACTACACGGGCATGCTGGACCTGCCCACCATCACCGGGGTGGCCATGAACGACGTGCGCGCCGGTCGCATGTGCCAGGACCCGATGGTGCGCGGAGCGCTGGAAGCGCTGCGCGTGTGCCGCGACCTCGGCTCCGAGTTCGCGGGCAACATCTCGGAGCTGCGGGCGACAAGCACCGGCATCGCCGTGCGCTCGCTCCGCGACGACTGCGTGCTGCTGCTCGGCAACGGCGATTACGAGCGGCGCCTGCGCAAGTTCTTCCTCTTGAGGGGAGAGCTGGCACAGCACGACGAGCCGGGCCATGTGATCGACCTGCGCTTCGACAATCAGGTCGTCCTGCGCAGCGGCATGTAAATGGGAAGGCAAGGAGAACGAACATGATCATGAAGAATCAGCGTCGTCTTCGCGGCGCCATCGATATGGGAACCACCAAGGTGGCCGCGCTC
>DATNGX010000432.1:0-2276 GCA_035605755.1 Candidatus Krumholzibacteriia bacterium | reverse complement strand
CTCACCGATGATCAGGTGCGCATGCTGAACCGCGGCGGTCATGATCCCGAGAAGGTGTACGCGGCGTACAAATCCGCGATCGAGCACCAGGGCCAGCCCACCGTCATTCTGGCGTGGACCATCAAGGGCTACGGTCTGGGTGAGAGCGGCGAAGGCAAGAACATCACGCACCAGCAGAAGAAGTTGAACGAGCTCGAGCTGCGCGCGTTCCGCAACAAGTTCGGTATTCCCATTTCGGACAAGGATGTGGCCAAGGCGCCCTTCTACAAGCCAGCCGACGACAGCGAAGACATGCAGTACCTGCGCGCGCGCCGCGAAGAGCTGGGCGGCTATGTTCCCGAGCGGCGTGACAACGCGCCCACGCTGCAAACCCCCGGCATTGAGATCTTCAAGGACATGCTGGCGGGAAGCGGCGATCGCGAAGTGGCGACCACCATGGCATTCGTGCAGATGCTCTCGCTGCTGTTGAAAGACAAGAATATCGGCAAGAACGTGGTGCCCATCGTTCCCGATGAGGCGCGCACATTCGGCATGGAGTCTTTGTTCCGCCAGGTCGGCATCTACTCCAGCCTGGGCCAGCTCTACGACCCCGTCGACCGCGAGACCCTCCTCTATTATAAGGAGGCCAAGGACGGGCAGATTCTGGAAGAGGGGATCAACGAGGCCGGCTCCATGGCGTCGTTCATCGCCGCCGGCACGTCGTACGCGGCGCACGGCGTGAACATGATCCCGTTCTTCATCTTCTATTCCATGTTCGGTTTCCAGCGCATCGGCGACTTCATCTGGGCCGCCGGCGACATGCGCTGCAAGGGCTTCCTCCTCGGCGGAACTTCGGGACGGACCACGCTCGCGGGTGAGGGTTTGCAGCATGAGGACGGGCACAGCCACGTGCTGGCGCTGCCGCATCCCACGCTCCGCGCGTACGATCCCACGTTTGCGTACGAGCTCGCTGTCATTATTCAGGACGGCGTGGAGCGCATGGGGAAGAACAACGAACAGCTGCTCTACTACATTACAGTCATGAACGAGACCTACAAGAACCCGCCCATGCCCGAGGGTTCGCGCGAAGGCATTCTGCGCGGCTTGTACCTGTTCAAGAAGTCGGACAAGCCCGGCACCAAGAACCGTGTGAACCTGTTCGGCAGTGGTGCGATCTTGAATGAAGTGCTGCGCGCGCAGCGCATTCTGGAAGACGCGTACGATGTACCCGTCGACGTGTACTCCGTGACCAGCTACAAGGAGCTCTACCGCGACGCCATCGACTGCGAGCGTTGGAATCTCTTGAATCCCGGCGAAGAGGAGAAGGTCCCTTACGTGGCCCAGGCGCTCAAAGACACCACCGGTGTGTATGTCGCCGCGTCCGATTACATGAAGGTGCTGCCGGCATCGCTCTCGCGCTGGATGCCCGGAACGTTCGACTTCCTCGGCACCGACGGTTTCGGCCGCTCATCGAACCGCGCTGGCCTGCGTGATTTCTTCGAAGTCGACGCGCGCTACATCACACTCGCCGCTCTGCGCGCGCTCGCGCGCGAAGGCCAGATCAAGCGATCCGTCGTCAAAGACGCCATCTCCGACTTCGGCATCGACCCCAAGAAAGCAAACCCACACCGGGACTAGTTCGCGAAGTCATGCCCGTTGCGGCTCAGCCACATTTGTCGCATAATCCGCCCCATGATTGTCGAAGTCCGGCTTCCTGAAATCTCCGAGAACGTCGCCTCCGGTGACGTCACCAAAGTCCTGGTGAAAGTCGGCGACACAGTCGCCGTCGACCAACCTTTGGTTGAGTTGGAAACCGAGAAGGCGGTGTTCGAGGTACCGTCTACCGCGGCAGGCGTTGTCACCGAGATCCGTCTCAAGGCGGGCGACTCGCTCGAAGTGGGCGGCGTGATCGCCAAGATCGAGACGGAAGCGACAGCGGGCGCCGCTCGGTCGGGCGAGAAGCAACCGGCCGCGGCGGAGAGCGCGGCGCCAGAGAAGCCGTCTGCCCCGGCGGAGACGTCGCCGCCGCACGCCGCATCCGAGCCTGCCGAGCCGAAGCCAACTCCGGCGCCGCCGGCGCAGCAGCCCTCTGCACCCGCGCCGCCGCCGCGCGATGCACAGCCCACCGCTCAGCGTCCGGTTTCGCAGGATGCTCGTCCTGCGCCTTCGCCGTCGACTCAGGAATCCACCGCCGAGAACATTCGCGACACCGTTGTGGCCGTTGCGCAGGAGCAGGGAGCCGCGGTTCCCGCATCGCCGACGGTGCGTCGCATGGCGCGCGAGCTCGGTGTCGACAT
>DATNGX010000431.1:0-2395 GCA_035605755.1 Candidatus Krumholzibacteriia bacterium | reverse complement strand
AGCTCTATGACTCGCTGGTGCGCAAACAGCGCAAACACGAGGCGATGGTGCGCAAAGTCGAAAAGGCGAACGACCGGCTCGAACGGCGCAAGGCCAGGCTTGTCGCCATGGAAACGCGCATCGCCGATCTCGAGAACGAGCTCTCGGCGCCGCGCAAGTCAAAGCTCGGCAAGCGCGCGTCGAGCGATGGCGAGCTCAAACCAGCCCGGCTCATTTTCAATCCGTCCTCCGGTCGTGACGCGGAAGACAACGCAGCCCGTCTTGCCAAGCTTGTGAACAACCTGCGCGCGCACGGCATCGAAGCCAAGGTCGGGCTCAAGACGTCGGGAGCGGCGGCCCGGGACCTGGCGCGCAAGGCCATCAAATCCGGAGACCCGTTGGTCATCGTGGCGGGTGGGGACGGCACCATCGGCGATGTCGCCGCCGAGCTCATCGGCAAGGACATCGTGCTCGGCATCGTACCGACCGGGACCATGAACAACGTGGCGCGATCACTCGGTGTGCCGCTCGACATCGAGGGGGCGTGCGCGCTGATCGGAATGGGCACGACACGTCACATCGACATGGGCCGGATCACCACAAGCGCGGGCACCGACGCGGAATATTTCCTGGAATGCGCCGGGGTGGGATTGAGCGCCATCGTGGCAGCGGGAGGCCAGGCGTTGGTGAAGCGGCGCTGGAACCTGGTGCCGCGCGCGCTGCGCAAGTTCTTCGAGGCGAAGCCGGGAAAGATCATCGTCGAGCTCGACGACACCGTGGTGGAAGCGACGACCCGAATCATCACGGTGTCGAACGCACCGCTCATGGGAAACAAGATGCTTGCCGTGCCCGGCGGGAAAATGGACGACGGGCTTCTGGATGTGCAGGTTTACGACGGGATGGACATGGCGGCGCTTGCAAAGCATTTCAAAGCCGCATCGTCGGATTCTCCCGAGGATCTCAAGACCTACCGTGCCAGCAAAGTGCGTATCAAATCCGCGGAGCCGATACCCGCGAACGCGGACATGAATATTGCCCCGGCAGAGAATGTGATCGAGATGGAGGTCATTCCGAAGGCGCTGTCTGTGATTGTCGGCAACGGAATCGCGCTCACAACACCCGTCGAGTCCGCGCCCGACGCGCCTCCGTTCGCCGAGGATCCGCCCATCACAGTCGAGGAACCGAAACCACCCAAGGAGCCGGTCCTCTCCGACGCGTGACCTCGCGTGATGGAAAACAGCGCCCGTAATACCGTTGCCGACGGCAGCCCTTCCCGGGGCATTTTCCATGATATCTGCACGCCCGGGTTGTTTGCGAAACACCCGCGCGTGGGATTGGCGATGTTCCTCATCAGCGGACTGGTTTTTGGCGTTCTGGCCTATAACCTCGTGAACGACGGTCCACTCGTGCGGTGGGATCTTCCGTTGGCCAGGAGCCTGCACGCCACCAGCCTTCACAGTCCCGGATGGTTCACGGCGCTCATGATCGCGGGCTACTATGTCGGCGACCAGCTCATCGCTGTCATCGGCGTGGTGCTCGCCATTTATTTTCTGCGCAAACGCAGTTGGTGCGAGCTCCTCATGCTTGTATGCGGCTTCGGAATCTCCGCACTGCTTTTTCTCGCACTTTCGCATTCATTCGATCGCCCCCGGCCGCACCTGGAGCCTGAAATCTGGCCCGGGCCGAGCACACACATGCCCGGTTTTCCAAGCGGGCACGCCATCGCCGTCGTCTCGAGCTACGGGCTCTTGACGTACTTCTTCCTCCCGAAAATCAAATCGCGGTCGAGAAAACTGCTCATGATTGCGGGCATGGTGCTGCTGGGTCTGTACGTGAATTTCAGCCGTCTTTACGTGTGCGACCATTTCCTGACGGACATCATCGCCGGCACTGCCGTGGGAGTTGCCTGGTTGGGTCTCGCACAGACAACCGTCGAGCGGCTGTTTCGCAAGCACTTGACCACCACGCTGGCCCCTTTTCGTCGAGGCCAGCGTGGTGCTTGAAAGCGTTGCGTGGTTACGGGAGGTCGATGGTGGTCGTGCCGGCGCTTGAGCGGTTGCCGGCTTCGTCGATCGCGATCACGGTGACGACGTTGTGTCCGGACACACCGTATGCGCTCGGTGTCATGTTGGTCCCGATGGCCGTGTTCTCGTGCACGCCGTTCACGTAGATCTCGTAGACGATCACGTTCCCCGGCGTCACGTTGTCAGTGGAAGCACCCCACCATACTTGCATCTCGAGATCGCCGTAGCCGAATGCCTGCACGTTTGACGGCTGGGTGGGTGCGGTCACGTCGCTCCCGTCGTTCGCCAGCGTGGTAACCGTGAAGGGCGCGCTCACCGCCGACAGGTTGCCGGTGTTGACGTTGACGTAGCTGTCCCGGGCTTGCGCCGTGAACGTGTATGTGGTTCCGGGC
>DATNGX010000430.1:0-10117 GCA_035605755.1 Candidatus Krumholzibacteriia bacterium | reverse complement strand
GCTGGCAGGTGCAATCGCGAAGCAGTTCCCCGACAAGTTCGCGCAGGCTGCGAACTAACGACACGACCCATGTGGCGGTGCCGGCATCGAGCCGGCACCGTCGCGACGTTACTTGAACGCGGCGAGCACGGCCGCGTGCAGGTGGCCATTGGTAGAGAGAAGATTGGGCGCACCGATGGAATCATCGCCCAAGTACGACGTCGACTTGCCGCCGGCTTCTTCGACGATGATCTTCACGGCGGCGACGTCCCACGGTTGCATCTTGGCGTCGAGTGCGATCTCACCGCAGCCTTCCGCGACGAGCATGTGCTGGTAGAAGTCACCGAAGCCGCGTGTTCGTTCAACCTGCGAAAACAGAGACGAGAGAGTTTTGGGCTGGCGGCCTTCGACGCGGCCGGAAAGATCACCGTGGAACAGGTGGGCCCTGGAGAGATCACTCACGGATGAAACGTGCAGTCGCCGCGGGCCCAGGAACGCTCCCATGCCGCGCGCGGCGTACCAGCGCTGGCGCATCGCCGGCGCCGACACCATGCCGGCCGTGAGCACACCGTCTTCCTCGATGGCGAGCAATGATGCGAACACGGGAATGCCGCGCACGAAATTGCGCGTGCCGTCGATGGGATCGATGATGAGCCGCGCGCCAATCTGGGTCTGAGTCTCCCCTTCTTCTTCCCCGAACACGCCCAACCCCGGCGCACGTTTTGCGACCAGATCGCGCGCCATGGCCTCGATGGCGCGGTCGGCTTCGCTCACGGGAGAACCGTCGTCCTTGTCGTCGACACGCAGGTCCGCGCGACGGAAGTGCCGCATGGCAATCCCGTCGGCGGAGTCGCAGATCTCGTGCAGCAGCTCGAGCCACGTGGTGGCCCGGGTGCTGACGTTGCGCGGGGAGCTCATCCGCCCGCTTATTGCGGCACCTTGGCAACGCCGAGCTGGGTCAGGATGAAGGCGTACTCGTAGGCAAGATCGTGCAAACGGTCATAGCGGCCCGAGGCGCCGCCGTGGCCACCCGGCTCGAGCTTGGTCTTGAGCATGAGCACTTCGTCGCCGGTTTTGGTGGCACGCAGCTTCGCGACCCACTTGGCGGGCTCCCAGTACATCACCTGGCTGTCGTTGAACGACGTGCGCACGAGTGTAATGGGGTACTCCTGCTTCTTCACGTTGTCGTACGGCGAGTAGCTCTTCATGTAGTCGTACGCGGGCTTCTCGTTGGGATTGCCCCATTCGAGATACTCACCCACGGTGAGCGGCAGCGACGCGTCCAGCATGGTGTTCATCACGTCGACGAACGGCATGCCGACCAGCGCCACATGGAAGAGATCGGGACGCATGTTGAGCACCGCGCCCATCAGGAGTCCGCCGGCGCTCCGTCCGGTCACGGCCAGCTTGTCCTTCGTGGTGTAGCCCTGGTCGATCAGGTACTGCGCGCAGTCGATGAAGTCGGTGAACGTGTTCTTCTTCGTCATCATGCGGCCGTCTTCGTGCCACTTCTTCCCCATCTCGCCACCGCCGCGAATGTGCGCGATGCCGTAGATCATGCCGCGGTCCAAAAGTGACAGCCGGCTGGATGAAAACGAAACGTCGATGGAGATGCCGTACGATCCGTAGCCGAGGAGCAGCGTGGGCCGGTTCTCGGCGTGCTTTTTCTCCGCCGCGTCGATGCGGTACACGATCGATATGGGAACCTTGGTGCCGTCCTTCGCGGTCGCGTACAACTGCTCGGAGCGATACTTCTTGGGATCGTAACCGCCCAGCACCGGCTGCTGCTTCTTGAGCTCGCGCTGGCGCGTCTTCATGTCGTAGTCGAACACCGAGGGCGGAGTGATGAACGATTCATAATCGAAGCGGAACGTGTTGGTGTCGAACTCGCGGTTTCCGGTCCCTTCCGCCACGTACACGGGCTCGGGGAATGCAATGGCGTGCGCGCGTCCGTCCGCCATGCCCACTACCTGGAAAGTGGGAACGCCCTTCTGGCGCTCACTCAACACGTAGAAATTCTTGAAGCAGTCAACGTCCTCGAGCATGACGTCGTCGCGCTGGGGCACGACTTCCTTCCACGATGCGACACCGGGTGAAGACACGGGAGCCGTCACGAGGCGGAAATTGCGGCCGGTGTCGTTGGTCCGGATGTAGAACTTGTCGGCGGCGTGCTCGAGATAGTATTCGCGTCCTTCTTTGCGCCCCGCGACGCTCTGGAATTTTTCGGCGGGCTTGTTCGCATCCAGATACCAGATCTCGCTCGTGGTCGACGACGACGCACCCATGGTGATGTACGCGTTGCTGCGCGTGCGCCCCAGCCAGATGTCGTAGAGCTCGTCCTTCTCCTCGTAGATCATTTCGTCGTTGGCGCCGCGAAGGGCGTGACGAAACGCCTGGAAGGAACGCTTCGAGACGGGATCTTCCTGCACGTAAAAAATGGTGCTGTTGTCGGCCGCCCATACAATGGAGGTCACGCGCGGCGCGCGGTCGGGCAGCATCTCGCCCGAGCGCAGATCTTTCACAGCCATGTTGTACTGGCGAAATCCGGTGGTGTCTGTCGAGAAGGCGCAGAAATTGCCGTCATCGCTGATTTCCATGTCGCCGACGGAGATGAACGCGTGTCCCTTCGCCATCTCGTTGAGGTCGAGGATGACCTCTTCGGGCGCGGTCAGGCTGCCCTTGCGACGACACTGAATCGCGTACTGCTTGCCCTGCTCGGTGCGGCTGTAATAGTAGTAACCGCCCTTCTTGTACGGAACGTTTTCGTCCGTCTCCTTGATGCGCCCCAGCATCTCGGTGTAGAGCGTTTCCTGCAACGGTTTGGTCGGATCCATCACCGCATCCGCGTACGCGTTCTCCGCCTCGAGGTACTTCACGACCTCGGGACTGGTTTTCTCGCGCATCCAGAAATAGTCGTCGCGGAGCGAATCGCCGTTGGTCACGGTGAAGTGAGGTTTCTTTTCCGCTACCGGAGGCGCGACCGCGACGGAAGCGGCGTAGGCCGACGAGGCGATGAGAATGAGAGCAGGGGCAAAGGACAGGCGTCGCATGGAGTTCCTCCTGAAAGGGATGCGGCCCCATGCTAACAGAAGCTCCCCTCGTCTTACTAGATCGAGCACGAGCGGGTGGCGACGGACAGGGCTCACGATGGATGAGCGAAGCGAAATCCAGCGGGATGGACGGAGCCAGGCCCCGCGAGTGCGTGACTCGACGGACTATCAGCGGGTGAAGAACTCGATGAAGATCGAATCAGGATCCGCGGCGCGCAGGCTGCCGTCGTCCTGATTCCAGATGGGAGAGCCAACGGCAGCCAGGCGCTGTCCGAGCTCGCGCAACGTTTCCGCGTCCGGCACCTGCACGCCGAATGAGATCAGCCCCACCGCGTCCGCCGGTGGCCGCTGCCCTCCCTCGCTCGCCCAGGTGTTGACGCCGATGTGGTGGTGGTAACCGCCCGCGGCCAGAAAGAGCGCGCCGACCATGTCGCGCTGCATCACATCGAAGCCGAGCAGAACGTGATAGAACTCATCCGCCGCCTCCAGACTGGAAACCCGCAGATGCATGTGTCCGATGTCTGTCGCCGGGTCGATGCCTTCCCACTCGCCGGGCCAGGTGTCGAGCTCGCGCATGAGGTGGTCGAGCTCGAGCGGCTCCGTCACCATCTCCACCTGTCCGTTGCGAAGCGGCCACTCATCACGGGGCCGGTCGGCGTAGATTTCAATTCCGATGCCGTCGGGATCCGCGAGATACACCGCTTCGCTCACGTCGTGATCGGCGTAGCCCTGCACCGGCCACTGCGCCTCTTCGAGGTGACGAATCATCATCGCCAGCGCACGCCGGCCGGGGACACGAATCGCGAAATGATACAGCCCCGTCGAACGCGGCGGTCGCGGTGGCGCATCTTTGCGCGCCGTGAGCACGATCAGGCCCGGACCACGTCCCGTCGCCGACAGGGTGGCTGTGTGCGCGCCGCCGCTCACCAGCTTGAAGCCGAGCACATCCAGATAGAATGCGAGCGATCGCTCCAGATCGCGCACGCGCAGGTGCACGTAGCCGATGCGCGTCGCATCGGCGATGCGGAATGGTTTGACCGAAGAAACGCCCTGCCTGCCGCTCATGAATGCTCCGTCCATAACGAAGCCACGGCGCGCGAGAACGCTTCCACGAGCGTCACGTCCTCCCCGCCAAAAGTGTCGCATCGATTGCTCGCCACATCGATCGTGCCCACGACTTCCTGCGTTGCCGGGTTGACGACGGGCACGATCAATTCCGACCGCGTCGCCACCGACGTCGGCAGATAGCGCGGGTCCAGCGTTACGTCGTTCACCAGCTGGGGCATGCCACTCTTCACAGCCGCTCCGCACAGTCCGCTGTCGCGGGAAAAACGTTGATGGACGGGCGGTTCACCGTGCCATCCCACCACCGCGAGCTCCGCCGGCAAGACGTCATAAATCCCGACGAAGTCATACCCGCGGGCGCGCGCCAGGGCGGTGCACACCGCACCGGCGCGTGCCGGGCGCGTGTCCGATTCGGCCATACACCGGGCAACTTGATTCACCAGGACGCGCTGCGCAAGTCTTGCAGTGGCAGCCGGATCACCGGCCGGGTTGCTGTAGAACTGGAGGGCTCCGGAGGGGCATTTCTGGACCGCCGCGGCGACTTCGTCGGCACCGGCGGCGGCGGGATCAATCCAGCGGGCGCGGCGGGTGTCAAAGGCGGCAGGCAGCGTACGGACACAAACGCCGGAATGACGGCAGACGTTCGGGTCGAACGACACCGTAATCGAAGGAGCCTCGAAGACCTGGAGTTTTTTGACCATCGCAATCCACGGTGAGTCGCAATGCACGTGCCATCCCGGCCCGTCAGCGCGACTCCGGACCGGGCATGGCGATCCACAGGATGACATAGACAAGTATTCCCGGGAATGCAGCACTCACTATAGAGAGAATGACGTAGGCAAGGCGGGTACGGCCGTGCGGCCAGCCCAGCCAATCGCCGAGGCCGGCGCAGACTCCCGCAATCATCTTGTCGTCTGATTTTCGAAGTGAACCTTGAGGCACGGCGGTCCCCCCTGGGGCAAAAGGCGAACGCAAAGGTTAATGGCGTTGCTGACGATCGTCCAGTATTTCGTTTTCAGGCGGAGTGCTGAGCGTACCGCGTCCAAAGAAGATCCGGCGTGTCGTGCGGTATACCCACACCAGCAGGAACACGATCAGTGCCACCGCGATGAGCGGTGCCAACACGGCAAGTATGGACATGACGACGGAACCGGCCAGCTCGGCGGTGGCCACCACCGGATTGGCGAGGCCGGCGGTCATCGTGCCCGATTTGAGACGCGCGAGCACCGTCGCGCCCTGGACGGTTCCCGCCGCGCTGCCGCCGGCGATGATCGCCAGACCCCAGCGCACGGCGGGCGGCAGATCCCCGATTACGGCGGCCGTCGCCAGCACGCCCGCCAGCACCGCCGCCGGCGTGGCGATGGTGTCGAGCGCGTGATCGAGCCACGGCACGTAATACGCGACGATCTCCACCACCGTCGCGGTTCCCAGCGCGATCAGCGCGACCGTCGAGGTGATCCAGTGAAAATCTCCCGCCAGTGGAATGTGTCCCACGCGGCCGGCGATGCCGAGCACGAAGAGCGGCACGAACACGCGAAAACCGCACGCCGCGGAAAGCGCAATGCCGATAAAAACACCGATCAGGGTTTCCATGAATGCTTACGACGGTTTGCGCGCGATGATCTCGACCATCGACGGCGTCCAGAACACGGCGTTGGGGTCCTGTGTGCGCTCCGCCCATTCCTTCTGCAACGCGCGCCAGTCTTCCTGCGCCACCAGTCCCTGTTCAACCAGCATGGGAATGAAATTGTTGAAGAAGCTCGTGGGCCAGTCCCACAACGGATCACCGGGACGCGCGATACGCTGGAGCGGTCTGATCTCCTCTACTTCGAGACCGGCCGCAGCCATCAACGCCGGCAGGCGCTGCCCGATGGAAGGATCGCCGCCGTGCATGCGCCAGCTCTTCCCCACCGACGGTATCACGCGCAGGAACGCGTCGCTGGCCGGCGAAAGCGTGAGCGCCGCCCAGTTGATGTAATCCTGCACCGCGAACCTGCCGCCCGGCTTGAGCGCACGCACCACGCCTGCGATCACCGCTTCGGGCTTGGGCACGAAGCACAACACCCAGCGCGCGTACGCGACGTCCACACTGTGCGCCGGGACCTTCAGCTCCTGCACATCCTGGACATGGGCCTCGATATTCTCCACGCCCAGCGCTACCGCGCGGCTCTTCACGTATTCGATGAAGCGCTCCGACTCGTCGACCGCGATGACGCGTCCCGAAGGGCCCACCAGCGGAATGAGATCAAACGCCGTGTAGCCCGGACCACTTCCCACATCGAGCACCGTCGAGCCCGTGCGAATGCCGCAGCGGTCCCAACACGAGAACGTGAGCTCGCTCCACAGCCGGTGCTGCAGCCCGAGGCGCGTGAGCTCCGCGTCGTGTGTGCCGAGAACGTATTCGTGGGCGTCAGCCATCCGTGCTACTCCAGCGGGATCTTCTTCGCGTTGACGGTGAGCCACTGCTCGAAGTTCATGAGCTGCGGGTTGAGCTCCTTCGATTTCGCGATGTCGCGAATGCCCCCCACGTCCTTCACCTGCTCATCGTAGAACTGGAACATGTTGCCCAGCTCCACCGCACCCGGAAATCCGAAGCCGCGGTAGGTGTCCGAGCTGACCTTGTTGTAGACCACCGTGCGGCCCAGCGCCTTCGACATGGCGTCGGCGTATTCGCCGATGGTGAGCTTGCCGCCGGAAATGCCGATGTGTTTTCCGGTCAGCGCGGCGCCCTGCTTGAAGATTCCGAACGCGCATCCGCCGATGTCCCCGGCCGCGATGCCGTCCATCCTGGAGTCACCCATGTTGAAGGTGAGCGCGAGCGTTCCGTCCGGCATCGGCTTGGGACCGGCGCCGAAGTAGATGAAGTTCTCCCAGTAGAACGACGCCATCAGAAACGTCGTGGGCACGCCGGACTCCACGAAGAAATGGTCCGATGCGCCCTTGGCGTCGAAGTGCGGACACTTCCATTTGCCCTCGATGGTGGGCATGCGGTTATCCGAAAGCGGGTACCACTTGCGCACGTCCTCGAGCGTCGACCAGATCGCATGCTTGACGCCGGCCTGTTTCGCGGCCTTCGCCATGTTGTGCGCGTGTGCCATCTCCTTGTCGCCGGCGAAATGCTCCCAGTAGTTGGTGACGCAATACGCACCGTGCGCGCCTTCAAAGGCGTGACGCAGTCCGTCGACGTCCTCGAGGTCCGCGTTCACCACTTCGGCGCCGGCCTCCTTGAGCGCGAGTGCTTTTTCCGAGTGCGGCTTGCGTGTTACCGCGCGCACGGAGAATTCGCCCGACGTGTCGGCCAGAATGGCGCGCGCGACACCGCCACCCTGCGCGCCCGTGGCCCCGATCACGGTGATGATTTTCTTTGCAGCCATGTGTGTCTCCTCATGCGTTCAGATGATGTGGTCCAGGAATAGATTTAGTGGACGATGCAGCCGCACGAATCGTCCTGGTAGCCGATCGTGGGACCATGCCACACAAACGCATCGCTCGCACCCGGCAATTCCCAGTAGAAGGGCTGGCGCTTCTGCGGATGGTTGCCCACCTCGTCCATGGTGCGCGCGTTGTAGATGCGGCCGTTGACCATGGTGTAGCTGATCTTCTCGCTGTTGTGGATGTCATCGAGCGGATTGGCGTCGATGACGATCAAGTCGGCGAGCTTGCCCTCCTCGAGTGAACCCAGATCCTTGTCGAGACCGAGGTAGCGCGCGCCGTTCAGGGTGGCGCAGCGCAGCGCTTCCATGTTTGTCATGCCGCCCTGCTGGAGCATCCACAGCTCCCAGTGCGCGCCGAGCCCCTGCAGCTGTCCGTGTGCACCGAGCTGCACAGACACACCGTGGTCGAGAAGATTCTTGCAGTTCTGCGCCAGAGCGATGTGGTTGAACTCGTCGTCGGGCGCCATGGTACGGCGGCGCGAGCGTTCGTCGATGACCGGGCGCGGCGTGAACGTGAGCAGACGCTCGTTCTCCCACGCATTGGATTTCTGATACCAGTAGTTCTCGCCCCAGATGCCGCCGTAGCCCACGATGAGTGTGGGCGTGGAGCCGGTCTTGCTCGCTCCCCACAGCGTGGTCACGTCCTTGTAGACGGGCGCAATCGGAATGGTGTGCTCGATGCCCGTGTGACCGTCGAGAATCATCGACATATTATGGAAGAAGAACGAGCCGCCTTCCGGCACCACCATCATGTGGAGCGCGCGCGCCGCTTCGATGACCTGCTGGCGCTGGTTGCGGCGCGGCTGGTTGTAGCTCTTGACCGAGAACGCCCCCACCGCCTTCATGCGCCGCAGGTGTGACAGCGCGTCGTCGTACGAATTGATGAGCGCTTTGAAATCGCCGTCGGCGCCGTAAAGAATGGTTCCGGTGGAGAAGATGCGCGGCGCCACGATGTCGCCTTCTCTCGCCATCTCCGAGTTGGTGAACACGACTTCGGTGTTGTTGGACGGATCGTGCGTGGTCGTGACACCGAAGGCGAGATTCGCCAGGTACGTCCAGTCCTGGTGCGGCGTGATCTCGGTGCCTCCCATGTGCGCGTGCACGTCGATCAAGCCGGGCATGATTGTCTTTCCGGTGCAATCGATCTGCGTGGTCGAGCGCGGGAGCGTCATCGCCGCCGTCGGACCCACCATGGTGATGCGGTTCTTCTCCACCACCACGGTGCCGTTCTCGATCACCTCGTCACCTTTCATGGTGATGATGCGCGCATTGACGAGTGCGATGGCCCCCGTGGGCGCATCCGTGGTGAGCTTGAGCCCGATGTCGAGGCCGCTGGTATCGGGCGGTGCAATGGAATCGGCGGCGCCGGGCACGAACTTGAAGCTGTGCGCGAGATCGCGCGTGAAGTATTCCGGGCCCGTCGTCCAGTGCAGGCGCTTGCTGTCGCCCGACCAGTGCAGATAGATGCCGGCGTCGCGCGTGACCTGCTTGACCGGCACCGCGCCCGTCTTGGCGCTGAGATCTACTTCGCGTCCCGTCTGCGCAAACGGCACGATGTACGCCTGCCACAGTTCGGTGAACGCCAGCCACTGCTCATCCGGGCTGGGAACGAAGTAGTTCGCATACTTCGAGGTGAAGATGGTGCGCTCGTCGCCGCCATCGAGAAGCACGCTCTTGAACGCGGTCTTGTTGTCGGCGACATCGTCGATGAAATAGATGCGCTTGCCGTCCTTCGCGAAGGTCGGCCGGCGGCCGGACTCGACCACCAGCTGCATGTCGCCACCATTGGCCGGAATGGTGTAGAGGCCGGGATCGGTGCCGTTGTTGGTACCGAGACGTACGCTCCCGTCGTTGCGCTCGAACACGATCATTTTGCCGTCGGGCGAAAATGCCGGAGCGCGATAGAAGCCGGCGCGTTTGGTGAGCACTTTCTTGCCGCCACCGCCCGCACTGATGCGGCACACACGCCCGCCCTCCGTGTCGTTCCACGTCGTGTAGACGATGGACTTGCCGTCGCGGCTGAATGACGGCCAGTACTCGAAGTCGGTGTCTTTGGTGAGGCGTTTGGGCACGCCGTTGGGAAGCGACTTCTGCCACAGATGTCCGACGGCGCTGAACACCAGAGTTTTGTCGTTGGGCGATGTAACACCCTGGCGAATCATGCGCGCTTCGAAGTTCGCCGGGCTCACGTCCTGCGCGAATCGCACCGCGTCGGTGATGCGCTGCGTCGAGTGCACCTTGAAAGGAATATTGGCCGCGGTTTTCTTCGCGATGTCGACGCGCACGATCTTGCCCTTCGCCCAGATCACGACCGCCTTGCCGTCCGGCGTCCACTGGAAACCCGGATACACGCCGAAGGTCGCCCACGTCTCCATCTGATCCTTGCTGAGTCCATCGTAGATGGGATGCTCGGCGCCCGTCTCGAGATCGAACACATAGAGCACCGTCTTGGTGCGCACGCGGTGGATGTACGCGAGCTGTTTGTTGTCGGGCGAAATCTGCGGGCGCACCGCGCCGCCCGGTCCGATGACGATGTCCTTCACCTCTCCGTTTTCACGGTCGACACGGCGGATGTGATAGATCTCGCTG